>JASHXZ010000150.1 GCA_030043285.1 Xanthobacteraceae bacterium
GCCAAAGCGCTCGAACTCGCCGAGCGCATCGCCGGCAATGCGCCGTTCACCAATTTCGCCGTGCTGCAGCTCTTGCCGCGCATCGCGCGCGCGGAGCCCGCGGCCGGCTACGCCGCCGAAGCTTTGGCGGCGGCGATCGCGCAAGGCGACGACGAAGCCAAGGCGCGGCTCAAGGCCTTTCTGGAAAAGCGCGGCCCCAAAGTGGCGCGGAGCTAGGGTCAACGGGTGCGATGTCTGACGCCCTTACCAAAACTGTCCCGACCAAGCCGCCGCTGCGGGCCGTAAAACTCGGGCCGGCCGATGTGCTGGTGGAGCGGCGTGGCGACGGCGCGATTGTGCTGCGCTCGCCGCATCCACTGCCGGATTATCCGAAGAACCTCACGCAGCGGCTGGTGCATTGGGCGGCGGCGGCGCCGGATCGCGTGTTTCTGGCGCAGCGCGACGCGAGCGGTGGCTGGCGCACGTTGAGCTATGCGCAGGCGCTGACTTCAGTGCGCGCGCTCGCGGCGGCGCTGCTTGAGCGCGATCTCTCGGCCGAGCGCCCGATCGCGATCCTGTCCGGCAACGACATCGAGCATGCGCTCATCGGCCTCGCCGCCATGCATGTCGGCATTCCGTATGCGCCGATCTCGGTGCCCTATTCGCTGATGTCGCAGGATTTCGGCAAGCTCAAAGCCATCGTCGACATTTTGACGCCGGGCCTGGTGTTCGCCGCCAACGGCGCGGCATTCGCACGCGCGCTCGCGGCGGCGGTGCCGGCCGGCGTCGAGATCGTCGTCACCGCGAAGGCGCCGCCGGAGCGGCCGGCGACATTGTTTGCGTCGCTGCTCGAAACGCAGCCGAACGCCGCGGTCGACACGGCGCACGACAAAGTCGGCCCCGACACCATCGCCAAAATTTTGTTCACCTCCGGCTCGACCGGCCAGCCCAAGGGCGTCATCAACACCCAGCGCATGCTGTGCGCCAATCAGTCGATGATCCGCTGCGGCTTTGTGTTCTTCGCCGACGAGCCGCCGGTGCTGGTCGACTGGCCGCCGTGGAATCACACCTTCGGCGGCAATCACGATTTCGGCCTGGTGCTCGACAATGGCGGCTCGTTCTACATCGACGAAGGAAGACCGCTGCCCGGCGCGATCGAGGCCACGGTGCGCAACCTGCGCGACGTCGGCCCGACGATTTATCTCAATGTGCCGAAAGGCTTTGAGATGCTGCTGCCTTATCTGCGCAGCGACGCGGCGTTGCGGCAGCGCTTTTTCAGCCGGCTGAAAGTTCTGTTCTACGCCGGCGCGTCGCTGGCGCAGCACGTCCGCGACGAATTGCGGGAGCTTGCCGTCGCCACGACCGGCGAGCGCATCATCTTTCTCTCCAGCCTCGGCTCGACCGAGACCGCGCCGGCGGCGCTGGCCTGCACGGTCGAAAGCGAGCGCGCCGGCAATGTCGGTCTGCCGCTGCCGGGCGTCGAACTGAAACTCGTGCCGCGCGACGGCAAGTTCGAGGCGCGCTTGCGCGGGCCGAACATCACGCCCGGCTATTGGCGCTCGCCGGCGCTCACCGCCGAAGCGTTCGACGACGAAGGTTTCTACAAGATCGGCGATGCGCTCAAATTCGCCGACCCGGCCGATGCAGCGAAGGGCTTGCTGTTCGACGGCAGGCTTGCCGAGGATTTCAAGCTCGCGACCGGCACCTGGGTATCGGTCGGCCCGCTGCGCGCGGCTTTCATCGCCCAGTGCGCGCCGCTCGTGCGCGACGTGGTGCTGGCCGGCGCCGACCGCGACGAAGTGGCGGCGTTGGTGTTTCCCGATCTCGAGGCCTGCCGCGCGCTCGCGCCCGGCCTTGCATCCGACGCGCCGGCCGCCACATTGCTCGCCGACCCGCGCGTGCGCGGCGAATTCGCGCGCCTTCTTACCGCGCTCGCCGCGCCGGCAGGCGGCACCTCGAATCGCGTCAGCCGCGCGCTCCTTCTGGTCGAGCCGCCGTCGCTCGATATCGGCGAAATGACCGACAAGGGCTCGATCAACCAGCGCGCGGTGCTTGTGCAGCGCGCCCGATTGGTGGAAGAGCTTTACGCCGAGCCGCCGCCGGCGCACGTCATCGTGGCGCGCGCGGCGGCGCAAGCGGCACAGCCGGCGTAAGCGGACGTTCGAACATGGATATTGCAGGACACGCGGCCATCGTCACCGGCGGCGCTTCGGGTCTCGGCGCCGCCACCGCGCGCATGTTGGCGGCGGCCGGCGCCAAGGTCGCGCTGCTCGACGTCAACCACAAAGCGGCCGCCGAGGTGGCGATCGACATCAACGGCATCGCCATCGCCTGCGACGTGACCGACAGCGCCTCGACCGAGAAGGCGCTGGCCAAGGCCGCCGCCGATCACGGCACAGCCCGCATCCTGATCAACTGCGCCGGCGTCGGACCGGCCAAGCGCATCGTCGGCCGCGACGGGCCGATGCCGCTCGCCGATTTCGAGCGCGTCATCGCCATCAACCTGATCGGCACCTTCAACGCCATGCGGCTGGCCGCCGCCGCCATGCAGCCGCTGAGCCCGCTCGAAGACGGCGAGCGCGGCGTCATCGTCTGCACCGCCTCGGTCGCCGCTTATGAGGGCCAGGTCGGCCAGGCCGCCTACGCCGCGTCGAAGGGCGGCGTGGTCGGGCTCGTGATGCCGGCGGCGCGCGAGTTCGCCCAGTTCGGCATCCGCGTCAACGCCGTCGCGCCGGGCATCTTTTCCACCCCGATGCTGCACGCGCTGCCCGACGCCGCGCAGCAAAGCCTCGCCGCTGCGGTGCCGTTTCCAAAATTGCTCGGCCAGCCAGTGCAATTCGCCGCGCTCGTGCGCCACATCATCGAGAACCGCTATCTCAACGGCGAAACGATCCGGCTCGACGGCGCGCTGCGGATGGGGCCGCGGTGATTTGCTTTCTCCCCCTTGTCCGGCCGAAAGTCGAACCCGTCGCGATAAAGGAGGCCGCCAACTGAGGCGGAAACGATGATGGCGCTTCGTATGATCGTCGCAATACTTGGAGGTATCATCGCAACCGTCGCGCTGTTTATCGCGTTGGCAGCAGGATGGATGGAGCTATTGAAAGTGTACGTTACTTCGCGGCACCCTAACGATCCGAGCGCTGGCGACAGCGCGGGTTGGATATTGATTTTCACGGCGCCTCTCGTATTCCCGTTCATTGCAGCACCAAGTTCTGTAGGGGGAATAATCGCGGGAATGTTCCTCCACAGGAAGATGAAGCCGCAATTGCCGTCTGAGGATAAAAAGGGGCCGGCTTGAGACTCAAAATAGATCCGGCAAGTCAACATCTGGGGCCCACTATGTCAAAGTGATAATTTCCTCCACAAGAGGAGAAAGAATTGCTGGCGCACACTTTAAACAAACACCCATGCTCACCAACACCCGAACCACCCGCATCGAATGGGGCGACTGCGATCCCGCGGGCATCATTTTCTATGCGCGCTATTTCGACATTTTCGACGTGTCGACCACGATGCTGCTCGAGCGCGCGCTCGGCATGACCAAGATCAAATACCTTGAGGCCTACGATTTTCTCGGCCATCCGCTGGTCGAGACCCGGGCCCGCTTTCTGTTGCCGACCCGCTATGGCGACGAAGTGACGATCGAAACCGCGGTCACCGCCTGCGGCCGCTCGAGCTTCAAGCTCGAGCATCGGCTCGCCAAAGACGGCGCGCTCGCGGTCGAAGGCTCCGAGACCCGCGTCTGGGTGGTGCGCGACCCCGAGGACCCGCAGCGCATGCAGGCGCGGCCGATCCCCGCCGACGTGGTGGCGCGGCTGACGCAAGCCCGCAGTTGACCCAACGCGTTTCCCGGATGCGGTGCAGCGCGTTAGCGGTGCACCGCTGTTCCGGGACCTTCGCAGACACCGCGCTTGTTACGATCCCGGGTCTGCAGCGCACCACTGCGTGCTGCGCTGCGCCGGGGAGACGTATTCACGCGGGCGCCAAACTGCTTTAGAAGCCTCCCCGACACCAGGAGAAACCGTCCATGCGCATCGACGCGTACACCCACTTTTTCCCGAAAAAATTCTTCGACAAGCTCAATGAAGTCGCCGGCGACTATAAGGACATGGGCAAGCGTATCCGCTCGCTGCCGGGCCTGTTCGATCTCGATTTCCGCAAGCGCATCGTCGACGGCCACAAGGACTATCAGCAGATCCTGTCGTATCCGCAGCCGCCGATCGAGCGCTTCGCCAAGAACCCGCGCGACATCGATGAGTTCTGCAAGATCATCAATGACGGTTTCGCCGAGCTGATCGCCAAGGAGAGCGACCATTTCCCCGGCTGGGTGGCGCAAGTCTCGCTCGCCGCCTCCGACTGTGGCGTCGCCGAGGCCGAGCGGGCGCTCAAGAACGGCGCGCTCGGCGTGCAGATCTACACCAACGTCGCCGGCAAGCCGGTCGACCGCCCCGAATACATGCCGTTCTGGGACAAGATGAACGAGCTCGGCGCGCCGATCTGGCTGCATCCGGCGCGCGGCGCCGAGACGCCGGATTATCTCGACGAGAAGCAGTCGCTGTACGAGATCTGGTGGACCATCGGCTGGTCGTACGAGACCGCCTGCACCATGCTGCGGCTGGTCTATTCCAGGATCATGGACACCCATCCGAACCTGAAAATCATCACCCACCATTTCGGCGGCATCGTGCCGATGCTGGAAGGCCGGCTCGGGCCGGGCAACGACGTGATGGGTAACCGCACCACCGACCACGATTACGTCGGCTTGCGCAAAAGCCTCAAGAAGCGGCCGCTCGATTACTTCAAGCAGGATTTCTGGGCCGACACGGCGGCCTTCACGGCGGAGCCGGCGACCCGATGCGGCATGGATTTTTATCCGATCGACAAGATCGTGTTCGCCTCCGATTGCCCGTTCGATCCGGAAGGCGGCACCATGTTCCCGCGCGAGACGCTGCGCATCATGGAATCGCTGAAGCTGGACAAGGCAACCAGCGACAAGGTGTTCTACAAGAACCTCGAAGCGGTGACGGGCAAGACGCTGGTGAAATAAGCCGAACGCCGCGGACAGGCCCGCAGACGAGACCGATGACGACGGCGAATTGCAGGCGTACACCTGCCGGTTCGCTTCCGCGCTGAAGGGGCTCGGCTGCGCCCCGCGGAGCGCATCAGCCTCCTTGCTCTACCGACATCGTCGATTTTTCCGGTGGCGGCATGCCGCAGCACTTCAAGCTCCGCGATCTGGAGCCATAGCTCGCCTAAACCTCGCTTCCGGATTGAAGGAAGGCGAGCAACGTGCAAATATCCACGTCATATCCAGAGCGGTGTGGGCAATCCGGCTAGGATCGCGACCTTCGCCCTCAAGGCATTCGCCATGACCAATTTCGCCTTCTCGAACCCTTCCGGTGGCGAGGTTTATGTCGACAAATCGAATTTGACGATCGACATCCGGTGGACCGGAGGGCCGCCCAAGCCGAGTGCGCAGAATGTGTCCTTGAGCCTGGTCGACCTCGGGCCGACCAAAAACCCGAACCCCTACGGTCAGGTGGTATTGGCTATTACCGGCAACATCACCGAACCGTCGGCCGGCGTCGGCCAGTGTGCATGGGTCGTGCCTTCGACATTCGCCTTCAATCAGAACCATTATTACGTCGTCTATATCCAAAACGCCCCCGCTCCAGCGACGAATTGGGCGTATTCACAACCCTTCAATATATTTCCGGGACCCAACGCGGCGCCGGCTAATTTCGCCTTCTTGAACCCCTTCGGCGGTGAGGTTTTTGTCATCAACAAATCGAATTCGACGATCGACATTCAATGGACCGGAGGGCCGGCCAAGCCGAGTGCGCAGAATGTGTCCTTGAGCCTGGTCGACCTCGGGCCGACCAAAAACCCGAACCCCTACGGCCAGGTGGTATTGGCCATTACCGGCAACATCACCGAACCGTCGGCCGGCGTGGGCCAGTGTGTCTGGGTCGTGCCTTCGACCTTCGCCTTCAATCAAAGCCATTATTATGTCGTTTACATACAAAACGCCCCCGCTCCGGCAACGAACTGGGCATACTCGCAACCCTTCAATATATTTGCCGGAGCCACCGTGGCGCCGCCTTCCAGCGGCCTCGCCAGTAGTTCCAATTACATTATCGGCAGCGCCGATGGCGCCGCGTTGCAGAATCCATCCGTCACTATCACGATCATGGAAGACCTGGTGATCGCGCCGGGAGTGGCCAATTTCGGCTTTCAGATGAACAGTTATTCGACCAAAAATGCCAACAACGTCCCCAGTAACGAATACGTCGCCTGGCAGCAGTACCTGATCGTCCCCCAATTCAATACCCAGAGCGTGACCTGCGGTTATCAGGGCTACCTGGCCGCCCCGCCGCAGGGCCCGGGAGGGCAGCTGTTTAACTCCGGGCCGCTGTCCCTGGTGCCGCTTACGAGCGCGACCACCATCCCGAAAAACTGGACCTTCACCCTGGCGCTCAAGTCCGCGCCGAATGATCCGAACTGGAACATCATCGAGGCGGACCTCACCGCGGCGGACAGCACCGCGACGCCGCCGTGGAGCATCACAACAAAGTGCAAGCTGTTGAACCTCACCTTGAATGCGGGCGGGCCGGTCACCAGCGCGAACGTGGCGCCCATCTGTGCCTTCCAACTCAATATCGTGGGCCCGTCCGGCGGCACCAGCACGGCGGTGTTCAAGTCCGGAGGAGGCAACATCACCTACACCGCACAGAACCAGATCACGGCCTTTTCGAGCGTGCCGCCCTGCGCGGAAGTCAACAACCCCACCGCCGAAATCTCGAACGTTTCCTATAGCCAGTTGCCAACCGGCACGCACGGCACCTTGGTCCAGAGCTTCTCGGCGTGAACGTGGGTTAAGGGTCCGCCGTCGGGTGCGTTGCAAGGTTCCGGTGCGGGTCTCAGGCCTCCTGCCGTCCCCGCGAGATCATGCGGCCAGCAGCACTTCAACTCGATCAAGTCATGCGCTAGGGATGAAGCTGCAAGCAGGGATAGCTTCCGATGGCCCCCAAGACCTTGCGCGGCGTGATCGCCGCAATCGCAACCGCCGTCGGCCGCGACGGCGAGCCGGATAGCGCGCGCTCGGTGGCGCTCGCCCGCTTCCTGCTCGACAACGGCTGCGACGGCCTCAACGTGCTGGGCACGACCGGCGAGGCGACTTCGTTCTCGCTCGAGCAGCGCCGGCACGTCATGAAGGCTTACGCGGCCGCCGGTCTGCCGCTCGACCGCATGATGGTCGGCACCGGCGCCGCCGCCACCGCCGACGCCATCGCGCTCACCCGACAGGCGGCCGAGCTGGGCTTTGCCGGCGCGCTGGTGCTGCCGCCGTTCTACTATAAGGGCGTGCCGGACGACGGACTGGTGGCCTACATCGACGCCATCGTGGCGGCGAGCACGGCGCCGCCCATCCCGATCTATCTCTATCATTTCCCGGCGCAGTCCGGCCTGCC
>JASHXZ010000151.1 GCA_030043285.1 Xanthobacteraceae bacterium
GCAAGCGGTTTGCCGCACGGCATGCCGAGGCGGTGTTCACCGCGCATCTGGAGAAAGCGACGGCGAAGGCCTTCTACACCGAGCTGAAATCGCTGGTCGCCGACTTTGGACGCAACCCGAACGACGTGATTGTGCTGCCGGGCTTCAGCCCGATCATCGGCTCGACCGAGGCCGAAGCGCGCCGCTTCTCGGACGAACTCAACGAATTGTCCGATCCCGAGGTCGGCCGCAATCGCCTCTCGCTTCGCTTCGGTGGCCAGGACTTGTCCCATCTGCCGCTCGACAAGCCGCTGTCGCCTGAGGATTTACCCGATCCCAAGGCGAACGAGGCCTCGCGCAGCCGCACCGAGGTTGTCGTCGCCTACGTCCGCGAGCAAAGGCCGACCTTGCGCCAGTTGCTTGCCAAGCTCGCGGGCGCGCGTGGCCACTTCGTCTTCGAGGGCACGCCCGAGCAGACGGCCGACCTGATGCAGGACTGGATCGAAGAGGGCGTCGCCGACGGCTTCAACCTGATGCCGCCAGTGCTGCCGGAGATGCTCGACCGGTTCATCGCGCATGTGGTGCCGATCCTGCAAAAGCGCGGGTTGTTCCGTAAAGCCTATGAAGGCAAGACGCTGCGCTCGCACTTCGGCCTGTCGCGACCGGACGTGCGCTAGCGCTGATCAGCCGCCCGCGCCGGGGTCCTTGAACGGCAGATCCGGCCGCAAGAACAGCGCCGACACCGCACCGACCAGCAGCAGCGCCAGCGACGCAATGAACGGATAGTCCCATCGTCCGGTCGCATCGATAATCGCCCCGAACACGACCGGCGAGATCATCCCGGCAAGTCCGAAGCCGAAGTTCATGAAGCCGCTCGCGGTGCCTGAATAGCGCGGCGCGATATCCATCGGCACCGCCCAGATCGGCGCCACGATCAGCTCGGCGAAGAAGAACGCCGCGCTGAGACAGATCGCGATCACCACGAGATTGTGGATCAGCAGCACCGGCATCATGAAGATGAATGAGCCGACGAAGCCGATCACGATCACCGCGACGCGCGCCATTCGCGTATTGCCGGTGCGGCGGAGGATCTGATCGCTGAACACGCCGCCCAGGGTATCGCCGACCACGCCTGCGAACAGCACGCCCGAGGCGAACAGCGCCGATTGCTTGAGGTTGAGATGGTAATTGTGCAGAAAGAATGAGGGCAGCCAGCTCAGATACACCCACAGGGTCCAGCCGTAGCAGAAGTCGGTGAAGGTCACCGGCAGCATACGCTTGAGCAGCGGCCACCACGGCACACTGGAGCTCTCCGTCGCGCGGGCCGGCGGCAAGGTCGCGATCTCTTCCGGCGTGACGCCTTTGTGGGCGCGCGGATCGTCGCGAAAATAGACCCCCCACACGATGACCCAGATAAAGCTCGCAAGCCCGACCACGATGAACGAGCCGCGCCATGACATCCATGCGATCAGCGCCGCAATAATTACCGGACTGGCCGCGTTGCCGAAGCGGGCAAATGAATGCGTGATGCCCTGGGCGAAGGCGCGTTTGTCGGGCGGCATCCAGCTTGCCAGCGCGCGTGTCGCGGTCGGAAAGGCTGAACCTTCGCCGACACCGAGCAGAAGCCGCACCAGCAAGAGCGACATCGCGCCTTCTACAAATCCGATCATCACGGTGGCGGCCGACCAGATGGCGCCGCAAATCAGCAGCGTCAATCGTGGCCCAAGCCGGTCGCCCAGCCAGCCGCCGGCGATCTGGAAGAACGCGTAAGGATAGGCGAACGCGGAGATCGCGAGGCCAAGCTCGGTGTTGCTCAGCCCAAGATCCTTCTGCATCGGCGGCGCTGCCGTAGCGATATTGACCCGATCGATATAGGTGATCAGGTACATCACGCAGATGATGAGAAGGATGATGTTGGTCGTCTTGAAGAGCGAATTGCGTGCTGGCTGCATCGGTCCCCCAGTCACAAGCCATTGTCGATCAGGCCGGTGATCGGAAATTTTGTTTCCGGCCAAGACTAGCGAACTCTCCGCCTCAAAGGGAGTTGGTTGTCTTCGAAAAAGCAAAATCCTTCCAAGGAATGGTCGGATGGCCGCAGAAATTATGCGACGTCGAAGGCTTGCGCATCGGGAGGGCGAAAGCCCGTCACTCCGCCCTCCTCTCTCGGGGCACGCCGGTAACGCCGGCGTAATCCTTCGCATTTAAACCGCTGGTGGCGAACGGTTCGCCGCGCAAATAATGCCAAATTCGGCAGCCGCCATGGCAGACGGGAATTCTCCAATCCTCAGATACGCCTTCGCTGCGATCTTTATTGCCGCCTGCCTTTATGATTTGCAGCTCGGTCTGAAAGTCGCCGGTGTGTACTTGGCCGGCCTCTCACTCTATGGGTGGTTTCTGGGAAAGATCCCGCTCGTTGATCCGGCCTGGAACACCACCGGCTATTTGTCCGGTGCAGCGGCGAAGTGCGTCAGCGCTGTTGTTATCTTCATAAGCCTGATTTTTTTCTGCTATCCGGGGTGGGTCATCGCGGCTCTGGCTCATTAAAGCGGGGCTGATTGCGTTTAAAAGTGCTGCCTTGTAATTCTGCCGACGTTTGCCGCGCGGGGGATTCAATGGCTTCCAACTTCGGCATGAAGCGGCGAGCATCAAGGCTCGCCTGTTTGGTCGTCGCATGCCTGTTGTCGTGGACGGATGCCGGCTGGGCCGGGCTCGTCGAGCCGGGCGATGCGGTCCCAGGGCACGGCAAGCTGACCTATTTTGATCTCATGAAGATGGTCGTCACCGACCTCGGCCCCGCGAGCCCGGGCGCCGAAGCGACGGGGCAGCAGATCGTCAATTACCGTCACATCGAAGGCAAGGACTCCAAGACCGATCCCCAAGATGCCGTCGCGATCAAGTATCTCGAGCCTCTTCAAATTCACGCCGACGGCAAGGCCCGGCTTGTTCTGATGGCAGACCTCGGACCGTCGGATGAAGCTGTGGCGGAATTCGTGCTGCTCGCGCTGTTCGATATCAGCCACAAGCCAAAATTGCTCGACGTCGTCGAGGTCGGCACCGATCGGCTCACCGGATTTCCCCACAAACCGCTGCTGCCACTCGGCCGCAGATCGGATCTGATCCGCATCAGCAGCGATCACTTCAATTCCGACGAGGATTTCGTCAACACCGAACTCATCTTCGTGCGGCGCGATCGCTTTCAACTGGTCGACGCCGTCTACACTTTCAATGTCAGGACCTGCACGTATCGACTGACCGAATCGCCCACCGTCAGAACGATTTCCGACCGTGGCAGGCGATACCGCCGGATTGTGCTCACGATCCCCGAAAAGGTCGCGCTGCTGGACGACGATTGTGGCGACGAAAAAGCGCCGCGTCCGTTCGAACGGACATTTCGCGCGACATACCGCTGGAACGCGCGGCGCCGCACTTTTTTGGCAGCATCAAGCAACCTGGAAAAGCTCGCCAAGGAGAACGATCACCTCAACTCGGGCGATCTCCCGCTTCCTTCACCTCATTAGTGGTACTTAGCATTGCAAACGAGCAACGTCGTTTGATGCGGGCAAGCCCGCCCGCAACGGCCGGGCTTGCTGCTGAATGCCGGGCCCGCGAAGGCACCCGGCACCGGAGGATTAGCATCGTGCGTGTCCCGCACACTCATTAAAGCCCACGTTCCCGCCGCCAGTCATGGCCGGATCGTCCGCCGGATTAGAAGACGCCGCGGGAACGCTGCCGTAAGCGCGCGCGCCGAGCGAGCGATCATTGTGGGCCCGCCGGCTGTGCGCGTAGTGGTGCCGGTGAACCGTCGTTGTGGCGGCCTGCGCGAATGCCGGCAACGCGGTACTTAAAGTTGCGACTACGGCGACAAAGGCAAGCTTCGACTTGTTGATCATCATCCTTCTCATGTGAATCGTGTTGGGCGCCCCTGCCCCGCGCGTAGCGAAGTATCATGCGGCGCTCAAATTAAGAATCGTTCATGAAAACGCGTGTTGTTTGATCGCGTTAACCGGGCTTTTATTGCCGCGTTTATGAAACGCTGCCGCGCTTGCGCGCCGCACTTGCCGACAATCGTGCCGCAACCGGGTGCGATGATTTCTGAGAACGGCGTTGCGAACCGCCGTCACATTACGGCGGCATAAATTGCCAGGCGATAATCGGCAGGCGGCGCGAGAAAATCTTACCTGCTGTGCTGCACCGGCATGGCTTCGCCGACGCGCTTGGTCAACACACCGTGACCTGGGCGAGGCGCCAATGGCTGTGCCAAAGAGCGCAGGCGGCCTCCGCAAATACTTCCCCTCGGCCGCTCGACCCTCTACACTTGCTCAATGGCAAGCGGCGGGAGGCTGCGCTGATGCATCGGAAGACCGTAATCGCGCTCGGTGTGGCGCTCGGCATCGTGGGCTGCACGGCCGCGTCGCAAGCGTTCGCCTATCACACTTTCACCGGGGTCGGCCCGGGCATTACCGGCAATGATACCGGCGGCATCATTGCCTACTCGCCGGCAGTCGAACACATTTACCGCGAGCTCGCCGCCGCGCATTGCGCGCGTTGGGGGCGGCTGTCGCATGTCACCAGCGTCGGCCGCCGCTACGGCGACTACGTCAGCTTCGTCTGCATCGACAAGCCGTGGATGATTCACTGACGACGGAAGGGTGGGTTGAGCGCAGCGAAACCCATCATGCGGCGTCGCGTTTTGATGATGGGTTTCGCAAGGGCTCCAGCCATCCTACGACCTATTAATCGACCTTCGCGCCGAAAAATTTGACGGCCTTGGCCCAGTGACACGACCCCCAATCGCGACTCGTGCGAAGCTGCAATCCGACTTATCGTTAAGGCAATGGCCGGCCACCTTAGCAACCAGCAGATCGCGCGCTTGACGCCGCTTGGCGACGTGCTTGCTCTGATGAAAACGCGCACCGGTCCGGTCATGCCGCACAAGTGTGCGTTGGCTCATGCCGCGGGGAGCGTCCTGGCCGAGGATATCGTCGTGGCCGAGCGGCCGGCGCATGCGATCGCGTTGCGCGACGGCTTCGCCTTGGCGGCCGCCAGCGTCGTCGACGCCTCGCCCTATTCGCCGGTGCCGCTCGCGTCGAGGCCGCAGCGCGTCGATACCGGAGATCCTTTGCCGGACGGCGCGGATGCCGTCGCGCAACTTGATACCATCGTTGACCGCGGCCAAGCCGCCGAGGCGATTGCGCCGGTCTCCCCGGGCGAAGGCGTGCTGTGGCCGGGTGGCGATGCGTCGCCGCGCGTGCCGCTGCGCCGCGTCGGCGAACGGCTCCGCGAAGTCGACGTTCCGGTGCTGGCGGCGCTCGGTGTTTATGAAGTGTCGATCCGTTCGCCGCGGATCGTGGTCGGCTGCGGCAGCGCAAAGCGGACGCCGATTGTCGACGCTGCGCTCGACATGCTGGTTCACGCCGTAGCCGGCGCCGGCGGCCGCGCCAGGGATGCGCGCGGCTCCGCGGAATTCTTCAATCAGCCGCGCGACGACGCCGACGCCATGATCGCCGTGGGTGGCACCGGCGTAGGCCGCAACGACGAAACCGTACAGGCTTTGGCCAGGCAGGGCCAAGTTGAAGTGCACGGGATTGCCGTCTCGCCCGGCGAAACCACGGCGTTCGGCTTTATCAAACACGTGCCGGTTCTGTTGGTGCCGGGACGTATCGACGCGACGTTGGCGGTTTGGTTGCTCATTGGCCGGCATCTGATCGCCCAGCTCGCCGGCGGCGCCGTCGACGATGTCTCGGCAATGCTGCCGCTCAAGCGCAAGGTCGCTTCGGCCATAGGCGCGACCGAACTGGTCCCGGTGACATGTTCGGCAGGCGCGGCAGAGCCCCTCGCCTCGGGTTATTTGCCCCTGATTGCGCTGGCGCGCAGCGATGGCTGGATCGTCGTGCCGCCGGAGAGCGAGGGTTTTGCAGCGGGACGCCGGTTGCGGTAAAGCCGTGGCCAGGATTAAATAAACAAGACAAATAAACATGACCAATCAATCAGGCTCGCCCTTTGATGCCGCTTGCTGACAGTCGTTCGCTTTTTGACGCCGTGCGCCAGGCGGCGCGGCAGGAGCAATTCCTGGAGGTGGTTTCGGCCGCGGAAGCGCGCCGGCGTTTTGCCGCATGCATCGATCAGTCACCGCTCGATGCCGAGACGGTGACGCTTGCAGCAGCGTTGTCCCGCGTCATCGCCGCCGACGTCGTTGCTCCGGTCGATGCACCGCCATTCGACCGCGCCAACGTCGATGGCTTCGCCGTGCGTGCCGCGGATACCGCCGGCGCGAGCGATGTGGCGCCGAAGCGCTTATCCCTTAACGGCGAAGTCGTCGCCTGCGGCGTCCAGCCCGCCATCGAAGTGACGCCGGGAACTGCGACAACAATCGCGACCGGCGGCGTCATCCCGCGCGGCGCCGATGCGGTGGTCATGATCGAGCACACCGAGCTCGTCGAGAACGAGGTGACGCCATCGATCGATGTTCGCCGCGCGGTGGCGAGCGGCCAGTTCATATCGTACGCCGGATCCGACATTGCGCGTGGCGAAACGCTGCTGCGCCGTGGCACGCCGATCGGCTCGCGCGAAATCGGCATGCTCGCCGCGTGCGGGCTTGCGTCAATCGCAGTCGTCCGTCGACCTCGGGTCGCCGTGCTGTCGACGGGGGATGAGCTTGTCGAGCCAGGACAGCCGCTGCGGCCGGCTGGCGTCTACGACAGCAATGGCGCGATCATTGCCGCGGCCATCAAGGAAGCCGGCGGCGAGCCGGTGGCTTATGGCGCATTTCCCGATGAGGAAGCCGCGCTCGCGTCCGCCATCGGCGCCGCGCTCGACGCCTGCGATATGGTCGTGCTCAGCGGCGGCACGTCCAAAGGCGCCGGCGACCTTTCGCATCGCGTCGTGTCGCGGCTCGGCAAGCCCGGCATCATCGTGCACGGCGTCGCGCTCAAACCGGGCAAGCCGCTTTGCCTTGCGGTTATCAAGGACAAGCC
>JASHXZ010000738.1 GCA_030043285.1 Xanthobacteraceae bacterium
GCAAAGCCCGGAGTGTGTTCGGTCATGACGTTTCCTTTGGGCGGATCCTGGTCGGGAAAGGGGAAACGGAAAGTGCCGGTTTATAGGAGCCGCCACGGGCGTCAAGGTACGCAAGACGCCTGACATAGAAACGCCGCCGTGCATCGCGCACAGCGGCGGCGCAATAAATCTTCTGTCAGCCGAGCGTCAGGAAGCGATCAGCGCGCGGCTGTGGTGCGCGGTGTGAAATGCTTCACCAGTTCGCGGCAGGCCGGTGAGATGCGGGTCATATTCGCGGACAGGCAGGTGCCGACGCGCTCGTGGTCCGGGATGAATTGACCGCAGATCGCAAAGGCATCCTGCATGCAGGCCTGCTTGCCGTCCTGCCGGGCTTGCACCGCAAGCGGCGCAAAAGCGATGGCGGCGGCGGTCAGGGCAATGGCGATCTGAATCGCGGCGATGGTGCGCTCGTTGAAACGGTTCATGGGCCCCTCACAGCGCGGTTGCTCCGGCGTCGTCAGGAAGCGCCGGTCCACCGCATTAGACGGGGCAGCCGTGAACAAGAGCCAAGGAAGTTTTGCGCAATTTTAATCGCAATGAATCCGTCATTGCCGGGCTTGACCTTGCAATCGATGCGGCGTCCGCGCTTACGCCCTGTTACGAGCACAAGTCGCGGCGCGTCAGCATGGATGCGCGACTCAAGCCCGCGCATGACGACCAATGGAGCTACCGCCCGCTGTCCTCGCGTTGCGCGCGATCGGCCGCCGTTGTGGTGCCGCCTTGGGCGGTGGAGCGGTTGAGCGTCATGCGCTGCATGCCGCCGATTGTTGCTTTTTTCGAACTGATGGTGCGGGTGTTGACGCCGAGCCAGGCGATCTCCGAGGACAGCCGGCCGTATTCGATCTTCGGGCAGCGGTTCATCACGACTTTCATGCCGTTGGATTCGGCGAGCGCCGCCGCCTCGTCGTTGCGGATGCCAAGCTGCATCCAGATCACTTGCGGTCGCGGCTTTAACGTCAGCGCCTCCTGCACGATCGGCAGCGCGTATTCCGAAGCGCGAAAAATGTCGATCATATCGATCGGCTCAGGGACGTCGGACAGGCGTGCGTAAAAGCGCTGGCCGAGCATGGTGTCGCCGGCATGACCGGGATTGATCGGAATCATGTGGTAGCCGCGCTCGAGCAAATATTTGAACGCGAAATAGCTCGGCCGCACGTCTTTTTCCGAGGCGCCGACCATGGCGATGGTCTTCACCGTGTTGAGAATGCCGCGGATGTAAGTGTCGGAATAGGAATTGTGGTCCATTGCCCGTGCCGATGTGCTTGGAAAATCTCGATCCGGCAGCCGCTCAGCGGTCCTGCCATTGCGGCGTGCGCTTCTCGATGAAGGCGCTGATGCCTTCCTCGGCGTCGCGCGCCAGCATGTTTTCGACCATTACTTCGGAGGCGTACTTGTAGGCCTCGGCCAGCGGCATTTCGAGCTGGCGATAAAACGCCTCCTTGCCGATCTTGAGCGTGTGCGCCGATTTTGCGGTGATTTTTCGCGCGAGCGCCAGCGCCGCCTCGCGTTCGCTGCCAGGTTCGACCACGTGATTGACGAGGCCGATGCGCCCGGCATCATCGGCCGCGATCAAGTCGCCGGTCAGCAGCATCTCCATGGCGTGCTTGCGCGGCACGTTGCGCGACAGCGCCACCATGGGTGTCGAGCAAAACAGGCCGATATTGACGCCGGGCGTTGCGAATTTCGCCGCGCGCGAGGCCACGGCAAGATCGCAGCTCGCCACGAGCTGGCAGCCGGCTGCGGTGGCGGTGGCCTGCACCGCGGCGATCACCGGCTGCGGCAGCGTAACGATCTGCTGCATGACCGTGCTGCACAGGTTCATAATGTGCTTGAAATAGGCGCGGCCGCGGTCGCCGTCGGCGCGCCGTGCGTTCAATTCCTTCAGATCGTGGCCGGCGGAAAAGGCCGGGCCGTTGGCGGCCAAGATTACAGCGCGGACGTCGCGGTCGTGGGCGATCGCGGTCAACGCGTCGCCGAGCGCCTGTAGCATCGCCTCGGACAAACTGTTGCGGGCGTGCGGGCGGTTGAGCGTCAGCACGGCAATGCCGGACATGTCCTCGCGCAGGAGAATAAGCTCGGAGGCGAGAACGGCGGCTTTGGCGGCTTGCGGGCTCATGGATGTCCCCTTCCTCGACCTTCCCGACGCTTTGGCTTTTACGCTTCCCCATTGTATCCGAATCGTCACGCCAAAGGAGGAGAGGCAATGACAGGGCAGGGCAAAGGCGTCGGCGTGGCCGGTCATATAGGTATCGACATGGCCACCCCCAAACTGCCGCTCGATGAGCTCAAGGCGCGGCTCACCGCCGAATTCCCCGAAATGTTCAGCGTGGAAAGCGGCTACGCCATCGAAAAGCTGTGGCATGGCGGCGTCGTCGTGCGCCGCCACTATCATCCGCGATCGCTGCGGCCTGGCGGTACGGTATCCGGCCCGAGCATCATGGCGCTGGCCGATTTCACCATGTACCTCGCGGTTCTGTCCGCCGTGGGCTGGGTACCGCTCGCGGTGACCACGAACCTCAACATCAACTTTCTGCGCAAGCCGGCACCGTGCGACCTTTTGGCCGAGGCGCGGCTGATCAAGCTCGGCAAGCGCCTGGCTGTGGGCGATATCGGCATCAAGTCCGATGGCGCGGGAGACGACCTCGTGGCGCACGCCACTTCGACCTATTCGCTGCCGGTCAGTAGTTGACGGTAATATAATACCGTAAAGCCAATTATTTGAAAAATTTGGCGGAACTTGAGGCGTGTGATTGACCGGCCGCTAAATTGCAATTACAAGCTCGCAGCGCCGCGGCTCAATCGGCCGCCGCTTTTCCACACGGATTTCGAACATGAAAACCTATTCGGCCAAGCCCGCCGAGGTCGACAAGAAGTGGGTGCTGATCGACGCCGACGGCCTCATCGTCGGCCGGCTCGCTTCGCTCGTGGCGCTGCGGCTGCGCGGTAAGCACAAGCCGACCTTCACTCCGCATGTCGACTGCGGCGACAACGTCATCGTCATCAACGCCGCCAAGGCGGTGCTGACCGGCCGCAAGGTCGAGCAGAAGGTCTATTACAAGCACACCGGCTACATCGGCGGCATCAAGGAGCGCACCGCGAAAGCGATCCTGAGCGGCCGCTTCCCGGAGCGCGTGGTGGAAAAGGCGGTCGAGCGCATGCTGCCGCACGGCCCGCTCGGCCGCCAGCAGTTGGCCAATTTGCGGGTCTACCCGCAAGCCGAGCACCCGCACGCCGCGCAGCAGCCGGAAAAAATCGACATCGCGGCCTTAAACCGCAAGAACAAGAGGACCGCGTGATGGCCGACACCATCCAGACGCTCGAAGACCTGTCCACGCTCAAGCCGGCAGCCGCGCCGGCGCCGCCCAAATACGTGCAAAAACTCGACAAGCAGGGCCGCGCCTATGCGACCGGCAAGCGCAAGGATGCCGTGGCGCGGGTTTGGATCAAGATGGGCGCCGGCACGATCATGGTGAACCAACGGCCGGTCGAGACCTATTTCGCCCGCCCGGTGCTGCGCATGCTGATCCAGCAGCCGCTCGTCGCCGCCAATCGCCAAGGCCAATTCGACGTGATCTGCACCGTGTCAGGCGGCGGTCTCTCCGGCCAGGCCGGCGCCGTGCGTCACGGCCTGTCGAAGGCGCTGGTACGCCACGAGCCCGATCTGCGTACGGTGCTCAAGCGGGGCGGCTTCTTGACCCGCGACCCGCGCGTGGTCGAGCGCAAGAAGTATGGCAAGGCCAAGGCGCGCCGGAGCTTCCAGT
>JASHXZ010000739.1 GCA_030043285.1 Xanthobacteraceae bacterium
CGCTTTCAGAGACATAATGTGGGTGTGGCAATAGCCAGCGCGCTAAAACTGGATACGGGTCGTATTGGGGAAATGCCTTGATTCTTTTGCTTTGATTTTCTCATTCTTGCGTAAAGGTCCGCGACGGTCATTCTGCGTTTTCGCCCGCCCGCTACGAGCGGTTTCGCCAGAGCGACATGTTCCGCCCGGTATTCGAGAGCGTTGTTGAAGCTTGCCACTTCGGAAACTTCAATCTTGTCGCGCGTTAACGGTGTGCACGGCGCCGATCGAGCACCACCTGGCTCACGCAGAGCAGAACTCCACGCTCCCAAGGTAGTCGATCGGCGCCCCTGCCACGCGGAGGTGTCCCATGAGTGAATTGCGAATGAGCGAACGGCAACCCGCCCCGGCAAGCGCCGAGACGTGGACGCGTTTGGCGACGCAGTTGCGTGCCGACAGCATTCGCTCAACCACCGCGGCGGGGTCTGGCCATCCAACCTCCTCGCTATCAGCCGCTGACCTGATGGCGGTGTTGCTCGCGTCGCATCTGCATTACGACGTCGCGCACCCCCGTGCATTGGGAAATGACCAGTTGATTTTCTCCAAAGGGCACGCCGCACCGCTGCTGTACTCGGTGCTCAAGGCCGCGGGCGCGATCTCCGATACCGAGCTGATGACGCTACGCAAGCGCGGCAGTCTGATCGAAGGTCATCCCTCGCCGCGACTTTCCTATGTTGAAGTCGCCACCGGATCGCTCGGCCAGGGACTGGCGGTAGCCGTCGGCATGGCGCTGGCGGCCAAGCGCCTCGACCACGCGGAGGATCGCTTCTGGGTGCTGCTCGGCGACAGCGAGATGGCCGAAGGCAGCATTTATGAGTCCTTCGAGATGGGAAGCTTCTACGGCTTGTCGAATCTGATCGCGATCCTGGATATGAACCGCCTCGGCCAGCGTGGACCCACCATGCTGGGCTGGGACGGCGAGCGCTACGCGGCGCGCGCACGCGCCTTCGGCTGGGAATCGACAATCATCGACGGCCATGACCCGGCAGCGATCGATGCGGCGTTTAGCGCCGCCGAGGGCTCGGCACGCCCGACGCTGATAGTCGCCCAAACGAAGAAGGGAAACGGCGTCTCGTTTCTGGCGGACAAAGAGGGCTGGCATGGCAAAGCGCTGTCGCGCGATGAGGCCACGCGTGCATTGGCTGAGCTTGGTTGGTCGGAGGGCGCTACGCTGGTGGTGAAGCCTAAAGGCGCCAACCGTTGCGACGTCGTCTCGGCCGCGCCGGCGGCAGCGACCGAATTGCCGCACTACAAGCCCGGCACGCAAGTTGCCACCCGCGCCGCGTTTGGCGATGCGCTCGCGGCGCTCGGCAGCTCGAACCCGCGCATCGTGGTGCTCGACGGAGAGGTTTCAAATTCCACGTATACCGACAAGTTCGCGAAGGCCTACCCGGAGCGCTTCTTCGAGATCTATATCGACGAGCAGCAATTGGTAGCTACCGCCGTCGGCCTGCAGGCGCGCGGCTGGCGGCCGTTCGCGGCGACCTTTGCGGCCTTCTTCACCCGGGCCTTCGACCAGATCCGCATGGCCGCAATCTCGCAAGCCACCTTGAACCTCGTCGGCTCACACGCCGGCGTATCGATCGGCGAGGACGGGCCCTCGCAGATGGGGCTGGAAGATCTGGCGATGATGCGTGCGGTGCACGACAGCGTGGTGCTCTATCCGTGCTGCGCGAACGCGACCGCGAAGCTGGTGGCGGCGATGGCCGCCCGCGACGGTATCCAGTACCTGCGCACCACGCGCGGGAAAACGGCGGTGCTCTATTCGCCGACCGAGGATTTCGTTATCGGCGGCTGCAAAGTTCTGCGCCGCTCGGACCGCGACCGCGTCGGCATTGTAGCTGCGGGAATCACCGTGCCCGAAGCCCTCAAGGCCCACGATCAGTTACGCGCGCGCGGCGTGACGACGCGGGTCATCGATCTGTATTCGGTCAAACCGGTCGATCGCACGACGCTGCGTGAAGCGGCGCGCGAGTGCCCGGAGGGCTTGCTGGTGGTGGAGGATCATCATCCCGAAGGCGGCTTGGCCGATGCGGTCGCCGAGGCCTTCGACGGCGTGGCTGCACCGGCGATGCGCCGGCTCGGAGTACGCAGCATGCCTGGCTCGGCGACGCCCGAGGAACAGCTCGGCCTTGCCGGAATCGATGCAAACGCCATTGTCGAGTCCGTGGCCGGGATGGTGCGACCGCGCAAGGCGCGCACGGCTTGACCCCGGCATCGCAAAACGACCTGGGCTGCGATCACCGCCGTCGGCGCGGCGTAAGCACCAAACAAATCGACTTCAGCGAACCTCATTGGGACCTCCGCCGTCGAAATAGCCGGCGTGTTGGGTCAGCGCCTCCGCCAGTACGATGATGCTGCCACGCGCCCGCAGGACGGTTTCACTCGCGGCGCGCTCGTCAACGCGGCCGGCCAGCGCCGCGTCGAGGCGGGCCAGATGTGCGGTCACGCGGGCGCTCTCGCCGCCTGCCAATGCAGCCAGCGCCGGTTCGAGATCGGCCTCGGCGCCGAGCCTTTGCATCATGGAACGCAGCCGGATGATCTCGTGACCAACGGCTAGCGCCGCCACCAACTGCGTGATCTGCAAGAGTGCCGCCTCATTCGGCATGGCCGAGAGCCGGCCGTGGATGCGGCCCTCCCAATCACGCGGCCCATGCCCGCTCGCCAGGCGGCGCAGGTCGCGCAACGTCAGCGCCAAGAGCCGGACCGTGCTGTATTGCGGCGACAATGGCGGCAATAGCCGAAACGACAACGCCGCGGTGCTGGCGCCGGCAACGATCGCCAGCGCCTGGTTGTAGAACTGCACAGTGTTGTAAGTCACCGGGTTGGTCGGTGCGAGCAGCGGCACGAACAGCAACGTCATCGCGGTGAGCATGCCGACCTGCCAGGGTTGCCGCGCCAGCACCAACAGCGCGCCCATCGGGACCAGACAAAACCCAAGGACGATGCTGAAGGCGGCATAAGTCTCCGTCGCCAGTGCCGGCAACACCGCAAAGGCGACGATCGCCGCGAGAATCACGTCGAGAATGGCCCCCACCATAAAGACGATGGCCGCGCCATAAGCCTGATGGGCGCGTGGCGAGAGCAACAGGACGATCACCGTCGCGAAAAGGATGAGTCCGGTGCCGCCCGGCCAGGCGGTGACGATCCAGAACAAGGTGGCGGCGCTGATCACAACGAAGGCGCGCCCGGCATTGACCAGAGCGGGCAGCCAATCGGGCACGCGCAGGCTGACCCGGCCGCGCGGCACCGGCCGCGTCGGGTCGGCGACCAGCAAAGCCAGGCCGTTGAATGCGCCCATCAGGCCTGACATCGCCAGCGCCGCCTTGTCGGCGAGCAGGCGCAGCGACGGCGTGCCGACCGGCAAAGCGAACAAAAGCCGCATCGCGCTCTCGCAGGTCCAATACAGACCAACCGGGTCGGTGGTGCAGTGCGTCGTCGCGCCGTATCTCGGCAGCGATCGCAGCTCTGGCGGGAGGTTTTGCAAAATGACGGCCGCATCTTGCCGCGCCGCCTCGGGCGGCAGCCGGAGCAGGTGGTTGGCCACAACGCGCCAGCCGGCAACGCCGGCGAACAAGCCGTCGACGGCGCTTTGCAAGACCGGCGAATGGTAGCGCAGCCGCGAAGATTCCCCGAGCGATTCATCAATGATCGGATCGAGCGCGATGACCCGGCGGGTGAATTCGCGGCGCGCGGTCTGCGTGTCGGCGTGTTCATGCCCGGCCGATGCCAACTCGCCGACAAGACCACTTATGATTCCGGTCGCGAGCTCCGCGAATTGCGCCGCGAGCCGACGCGGCGCGCCGCCGAGATCGCTCAGCCCGAGAACGATGCCGGCGCAGGCGATGCCGATGCAGATCTCGCTTGCCCGGGTGACGGCGAGCAGGAAAGCGGCGTTTGCATTCACCCCGCCGACGTCGCCGAGGAGTTCGGCCGCGACGATCGCCACGGTATAGCCGGCCAGCGCGGCCGCATAGGCAGCGAAGTTGCGCAGCACCGTCGTTGCGAAGGCACACGCGGCTCCCCACACTGCCAAAGCGGCGAGGAACAGCACGCGATCCTGCGGGAAGAGAGCCACCAGCACCACGCTCACTACAGCGCCGATAATGGTGCCGATCATGCGGAACCAGCCCTTGCGCAGCGACGCGCCGAGCTGCGGCTGACACACAATCGCCGCCGAAGTGCCGGCCCAGAAAGGATTATCGAGCTCCAGCCAGTACGCGACATAGAGCGCCAGACACACCGACGCCCACAGCCGCAAACCGTAAAGCAAACCGGGAACTGCCGACGGCATCCTCGCCAACAATTGCGCAAAGGCGCGAGTGGACGCCGATGCACCGGCGGCCAAGATCGCGTGGACCGTGGCACCGCTGTTTCTCAAGCTGGCGAGCACGCAACCATTTTGATGACGGTAGAAGGAATTACTTTTGACAAATTGCGCAAAGCGAACGGAAATTCGCACGATGAGCGCGAGAGCGTGCCCGCTCGGCGCCCCGTGCATGTTCGCGGAAATCCAAAGCCCAAATCGCAGATGCGGGGCGGATCAGGCTAACGCTGATCCGCTCCGCGGTTCTCGGAATGATCAGTTGCAGCCGCTCAGTCGACCGAGACGCCGCTTTCCTTGATCGGTCCCGCCCATTTCTTGATCTGGCTGTTGACGAAGCGCTGCAGATAGCTGGGGCTGGTACGATCCGCGGCGACCAGGTCGGTGCCGATCTCTTCCATGCGCTGGCGCAGCGCCGGCGTGCGCATGGCCTCGACGGCGGCTTCGTGCAGACGATGGATGATGGCATCGGGGGTGTGACGCGGGAAAAACAGGCCGATCCAATTGTTGGCGTCAAAACCAGTGAAGCCCTCCTGCCCCACCGTCGGCACATCGGGCAGCACTGCCGAGCGCTGCCCCGCCAATACGGCGATGGCGTTGACGCTGCCGGCTTTGATCGGCGCCAGTTCGGTGGACACCGCGTCGCACATATAGTCGATGCGGCCCGCCATGAGATCCTGCAACGCGGGCGCCGAGCCGCGGTACGGCACGTGCTGCACGTTGACGCCGAGCGTC
>JASHXZ010000152.1 GCA_030043285.1 Xanthobacteraceae bacterium
AACGCGGTGTGGGGCACCGACAAGGAGCTGAAGGCCGCGGCGCACGACTTCGGCGGTCATCCGCTTGCACTTGGCCTACTCGCCAGTCTTCTCAAGGAGACGCAGAACGGCGACGTGCGCCGGCGCGATCACATCCGTCACCTTGTTCATGACGACGACGACAACCCGCGCCACGACCACGCTAAGCGCGTGATGGAGTCCTACGAGAAGGAGTGGCTTGCCGGCCAACCCGTGCTCCTCGCGATCATGCACATGGTCGGCCTGTTCGACCGGCCGGCAAGCGGCGATTGCCTCAACGCGCTGCGCGCCAAGCCCGTGATCGAGGGACTGACCGACGAAATGGTCAATCTAGACGGCAGCGAATGGCAGCGCGCCGTTACGCGGCTACGAGAGGTCCGGCTTCTGTTGCCAAGGGACCCGACAGCACCCGACGCCCTCGATGCCCATCCGCTGGTGCGCGAGTGGTTCGGCGAGCGGTTGCGGCAGACAAACGAGTCCGCGTGGAGGGCCGCTCACGGCCGGCTGTACGAGCACCTGCGCGACACGACCAAAGAAGGTGACACGCCGACGCTCGAAGACCTCGCGCCTCTCTACCAGGCCATCGCCCACGGCTGCCGCGCCGGACGCCACCAGGAGGCGCTGCATGAGATTTATATGGCCCGCATCTGCCGACATTGGCCAGACGGCGACCTCGAGTACTATGCCGCCTTCAAACTTGGCGCTCTCGGCAGCGACCTAGTGGCGATGTCATGGTTCTTCGACAAGCCGTACGTTACGCTGGCGGCCGCGTTGACGCCGGCGGGCCAGTCCTGGGTGCTGGGCGACGCAGCCTTCTCGCTATGCGCGCAGGGACGGCTCGCTGAAGCGCTGCTGCCGATGCGCATGGCGCTGCGGACCGACGAGGACGCGCAAAACTGGAGTCACGCCGCTATCCGAGCCTCGAACCTCAGCGACGTCCAACTGCTCTCCGGCGAGGTCGCCGCAGCCGTAGCGACGGCGGAAAACTCTGTCACCCTTGCCGATCGGAGCAACGATCAAGTCGAGATGACAACCACGCGCGCGATGTATGCCAAGGCCCTAGATGCGGCTGGCCAACTCGACGCCGCCGCGCGGGCGTTCTCCGACAGCGAACAGCGCCAGAAGAAATGGCAACCTGAATATCCGCTGCTCTATTCCGTCCAAGGCTATTACTATTGCGACTTGCTCCTGGCCGAGGGTCAACCGGCCGCCGCGCGTGAGCGGGCTGCAAAAGCGATAGTAATTGCCCGCCGCAACAGTTGGCTCCTCGACATGGCGCTCGACACGCTTACACTCGGCCGCGCCCATCTCGGGCTGGCGCTGGCGCCCGCCGGCACGCACGAAATGTCAGCAGCGATGCGCGGCGACGCGCGCATCGCGCGCGCTCATCTCGACGAGGCCGTCAACGGATTGCGTGCCGCCGGCACAGGTCATCACGTCCCCCGAGCCCTCCTCGCCCGCGCTACCTTTCGGCGTAGCATCGGCGACTGGGACGGCATCGCGCGCGACCTCGATGAGGTCGAGGAGATTGCTGAGCCAAGTCCGATGAAGCTGCATCTTTGCGATCTTGCACTCCAACGCGCGCGGCTCGCGTTTGCTCAGATCGAAGCATTCGCACCGCTCAACGGCGTGCTGGAGAGGGACAATCAGCAGAAGCCTGCCGCGCCGAGCGCGGACGAGATCACGAAGCTGAAGAGCAAAGCCGAGCAGCAGCTCAAGATCGCGGCCGATTACATCGAGACGTGCGGCTATCATCGGCGCGACGAGGAGCTGGCCGAATTGCAGGCCGTGCTGCGCGGCGAGAGGAAATTCGCCGATCTGCCGCCGCGGGTGTGAGGGCGGGCCGCTACTGCAACTGTTTCCCGGATGCGGTGCAGCACGAAGTGGTGCACCGCTGATCCGGGATCGTCCTAAACTCGGAATTCGGAGTTCGTAACGATCCCGGGTCTGCAGCGCACCACTTCGTGCTGCGCTGCGCCCGGGAAACGCGTGTCTGTTCACTTCCAAATTTAACACCCTCTTAATCCTCCTCGCCCAGATTGCCCCGAAACGGGACAGCGCGCGCCGCCTTCGCATCGAAGGCGACGCGGCGCGGACAGCTGCGCGACAAAGGACCAACAGGCATGGCGATCCTCATCGTCGACGACGATCCGGTGCAGTGCCGGCTCCTGGAAGCCATGCTGCAGAAGTTCGGCTATGAGGCGCTGGTGCGTGACAACGGCGAGGCGGCGCTGACGCTGATCTGCGGCGCCGATGGCGCGCGGATCGATTGCGTGATCCTCGATCTGGTCATGCCGAACCTCGACGGGCTCGGCGTGTTGGCGCGGCTGCGCCAGGCTGCCGTCAAGGTGCCGGTGATCGTGCAGACCGCGCACGGCGGCATCGACAATGTGGTCTCGGCGATGCGCGCCGGCGCCGTCGATTTCGTAGTCAAGCCGGTCGGCGCCGAGCGCCTGCACGTCAGCCTGCGCAACGCGCTCAACACCAGCGCGCTGGAAGGCGAGATCGCGCGGTGGAAGAACAGCCGCGCCGGCACGCTCGGCTTTGCCGATATCATCACCAAAAGCGCCAACATGGCGGCGGTGATCCGCATCGCCGAGAAGGCGGCGGCCTCCACCATTCCGGTGCTGATCGCGGGCGAATCCGGCGTCGGCAAGGAATTGATCGCGCGCGCCATTCACGGCTCCTCGGAGCGGCGGTCAAAACCGTTCGTCGCGGTCAATTGCGGCGCCATGCCGGAAAATCTGGTCGAGTCGATCCTGTTCGGCCACGAGAAGGGATCGTTCACCGGCGCCACCGAGCGTCACACCGGCAAGTTCGTCGAAGCGTCCGGCGGCACGTTGTTTCTCGATGAAGTCGGCGAGTTGCCGGCGGCGGCGCAGGTCAAGCTGCTGCGCGCCATTCAGGAGGGCGAGGTCGAGCCGGTCGGCGCGCGCCGCCCGGTCAAAGTCGACGTGCGCATCATGTCGGCCACCAATCGCGACCTGATCGCCGACGTCAAAGCCGGCCGCTTCCGTGAGGACTTGTTCTACCGTCTGCACGTATTTCCGATCACGGTGCCGCCGCTGCGCGACCGCGCGGCCGACATCCCGGCGCTGGCGCGGCACTTTTTGGCGCGCTTCGCCGCCGAGGAGGGCAAGCGCATCCGCGTGATCGCGCCCCAGGCGGTACGTCTGCTCGCCGCTTATCCGTGGCCGGGCAACATCCGTCAGCTCGAGAATGCGTTGTTTCGCGCCGTGGTGCTGGCCGACGGCGATGCGTTGTCGGCGGCCGAATTTCCCCAGGTCGCCGCGCAGCTGGCAGGGCAGGAGGGCGGACAGGCTGCTCCGCCTCCTGGCGACATCGACGACGAAATCGATCCTTCGGCCCTGCCAATCGAAGTCGCGACGTTGCAGCCGGATCTGCAATCGGCTCCGCCGGACCTGGTCGGCGAGCCGAGCGCAGATTCGCTGCCGCTTCTCGATGCCGTAGGGGAGGTGCGGCCGCTCGACGAGATCGAGGCCGAGCTGATCCGCTTCGCCATCGCCCATTATCGCGGGCAAATGTCCGAAGTGGCGCGGCGGCTGCGCATCGGCCGCTCGACCCTCTATCGCAAGCTCGAAAGCCTTGGCCTTGAGAGCAGCGGCGCCGAACCCGCCGCCTAAGCCGTTGCTACAGAGCGACAGGGGGTGGAAAATCGCCTTGTTGTCGCGAATTTCCGCTGCGCTGGACAAGACAATTCCGGTGCCCCTCGCGTAAGGTGAGTCGCGAAACCGCTTAGTGTCTGCAGAATGACACTTTTGGGGAACATTGTTCCCGCACCAGCCTGCAAGCACAGAAGTAAAGTGAAGTAGACCAAGGACTTAGGAGAATTGGCAATGCCCGGCGTCCGTCTCAATGGGTTTCTGGCTTCGACCGCGGTTGCGCT
>JASHXZ010000740.1 GCA_030043285.1 Xanthobacteraceae bacterium
GGAAAAACTCTACGACGAGCAATACATCCAGACTTACGTCGAAGGGTTCAAGCCGTTCGCCGAGAACGTGAGGGATTACACGCCGGAGGAAATGGCGCCGATCTGCGGCATTGACGCCGACCTTATCCGCACCGTGGCGCGCAAGTTCGCGCGCGCCAAGTCGGCGATCATCTTCTGGGGCATGGGCATCTCGCAGCACACCCACGGCACCGACAATGCGCGCTGTCTGATCGCGCTGTCGCTGATCACCGGCCAGATCGGCCGGCCCGGCACCGGGCTGCATCCGTTGCGCGGTCAGAACAACGTGCAGGGCGCCTCCGATTCCGGCCTGATCCCGATGTTCTTTCCAGACTACAAATCGGTCGCGGATCCCCAGGTGCGCGCCCGCTACGAGGACGCCTGGGGCGTCAAGCTCGATCCGAAAGCCGGCCTCACCGTCGTCGAGATCATGAACGCGGTGCACGCCGACGTGATCAAGGGCATGTACATCATGGGCGAAAACCCCGCGATGTCCGATCCCGACCTCAATCACGCCCGCGAGGCGCTGGCGCACCTCGAGCATCTCGTGGTGCAGGATTTGTTCCTCACCGAGACCGCGGCCTATGCGGACGTGGTCCTGCCGGCCTCGGCGTGGCCCGAGAAGGACGGCACCGTCACCAACACCAATCGCCAGGTGCAGATGGGTCGCCAGGCGCTGCCGCTGCCCGGCGACACGCGGCACGATTGGTGGCTCATTCAGGAGATCGGCCGCCGCATCGGCTTGCCGTGGAATTACCAGGGACCCGACGAGATCTATACCGAGATGGCGTCGCTGATGCCCTCGCTCGACAATATTTCCTGGGAACGCGTGCAACGCGAAAGCGCGGTGACCTATCCGGCCGATGCGCCCGATCAGCCCGGCCACGATGTGGTGTTCGACAAAGGCTTTCCGCGGCCGGGCGGTTTCGGCAAGCTCGTCGCCGCCAAGCTGCAGCCGCCGGACGAGACGCCGGACGACGAATATCCATTCATCCTCACCACCGGCCGCCAGCTCGAACATTGGCACACCGGCGCCATGACGCGCCGCGCCTCGACGCTGGATGCGCTCGAGCCCGGTGCGGTGGCCTCGGTGTCGCGCGGCACCATCGCCAAGCTCGGCATCCGGCCCGGCGACATGATCCGCGTCGCGACGCGGCGCGGCACGGTCGAGCTCGCCGCGCGCCAGGACGACGCCATTCCGGACGGCGTGGTGTTCATCCCGTTCGCCTTCGTCGAGGCGGCAGCGAACCTGCTCACCAATCCGAAGCTCGATCCGTTCGGCAAGATTCCGGAATTCAAGTACTGCGCGGCGCGGGTCGAAGCCATCGATCCGGCGAGCCGGATAGCTGCGGAGTAGGCGCGTACCCGCTGCTCAACCTCAGCAATGCGTGAGCATTGACGCGGTTCACGAATTGTAGGTCAAAAATCGCATTTGCTGAAAGCGAAACACGTTTTTCATGTCGCTCAGTTCGGTTGCCGCACTGACGACAGGAACGACCGTGATGCTGATTTGAGCATTGGATTTGGCGAATTGCTTCAACGCAGCGGTGACAGGAACACGGGCCAGCGTTGGCCGCAACGGATGCGGATCGCGTAAATCGTAAGCGTCAAGACGCTCGTTGATCTCGCAATGTCCCACATCGCCGAAGCAGCCGCCGTGTCCAAAGATATAGAACGATCCGGCGTAACCCTGGGCGAGCGTCTTGGGCGTGCTCGCGTCGGCCTTCGGGTTGTTGAAAAAGACGCGGCCCTCGTAGGAAGCCTGGCTGTGGTCGATGCCGAGAATCTCGAGGTCGGCGGACGTGAAGCGATGCTCAGGCCCGGCGAATGCGATGGAAACCGGTTTTGAGGTGTAGGTATTGGCCGGCGTGCTCGGCCGCACCGGCGATGTGATTTTGACTTTGTCCGGAGCGCGTGTTTTGCCGACCCGGCGGCGCTGTGTTGATTTCTTTGCCATGGTCCACGCTCCAATCAGATCGGGACGACTGCTTGCGCGGCAGCGTAGTCGTAGCCGAGAGTGTTCACGCTGAGCACATCCCGGACCTTCATGTTGAACGGGGGAAGCACCGTATCGAGGAGATCGTCCGGCATGCTTCCATTGCCGTTACGGACCTGCCACAGCCACCACAATCGGTCGATCATGCAGTGGTGCGAATAAAATATCGGGTCGAAAGCCGCGACCGCAACGATCCCCATGTCGCCGCCCACCCAGCCGTGGACCAGATTGTGCAGACGGTTTTCGAGCGCCAAGGTGAAATCGGTCCAATCGCCGGTCGAGAGCACGTCGTCGACGTCGGTCTGCGCCGGAAGATCGTCGGGTGATCCCGGTTTGCGGGTCGTGGCGTGATGAATCGAAGGGTTGGTGAGGTTGATACGAAAGCTGTACAACGGATTGGCTGCACCGCTGCCGTCGGTCCTATCGGCGAAAATTTTTGGAATGGCGGATTGGCGCGGCGGACGCAGCGTCCAGTCCCACCATGGCAGCGTTACGTCGGGCACCCTGCTGCGTACGGCAAGTTCCAGATTGTAAAGGTACGCGCGGTGCCAGGGCAAAAAGTAGTAGGCCGGAGCCGTATCGGTGGAGTGCTGGCAATACCAATTTGGCACCCCGTGCAATCCGGCAAAGTACGCATAGCCCCGGTTGTCTGTGATGGCCTGCATCTGCCCGTAGGCGTCGCGAAAAGCGCTGACCTCGGAATCGGACAGATTGTGGACTGCTTTTCTGATACGAAGGTTGTCGGCCATGCTGACCTCCCCGCTCGTCAGTTGTAGTCCATTGTCGAACAAATATCAATTGAAAGAGCCGCTGTAAATGGACCGCGACGACGATTCCCGCGAACAGATCGAGCGCCTCGAAGCGCAGATCGACGACCTCGTCGCCAGGCTCGAAAGCTGCCGCAAGTTCATTCTGGTGTCGCGCATTGCAATCGTTGCCGGCGCCGTGTTGCTGGCAGCTTTGCTGCTCGGCGTCATTCGCTTCGATCCGACCGAAATGATCGCCGCGGTTGCCGCATTGCTTGGCGGCATCGTCGGCTGGGGCTCGAACCGATCGACCGCGCAGGAAGCTGCCGCGGATCTTGCCGCCGCCGAGGCGGAGCGCAAGGCGCTGATCGGCACCATCGCGCTGCGCCTCGTGCCGGAGCGCCCGACGCTGCATTAGCGCATTGTCGCCACGCCGCGCGGGTCATATGATTGCAAACAAATAGGGAGGCGGTCCATGGCGCAATCGCATGTGTTTGCCGGTGTCGGCGGTTATTACGGCGGCAATGAAGGAAACCTCGCCGGCGTATTTCGCCGCGATAGCCAAGCCGGAGATTGGCAGCACGTTCTACGCGAGCCGGAGGCCTACACGGTGTTCGTGCATCCGCATGACGCCAACCTCGTTCTCGCCGGCACCAACGACGGCATCTATCGCAGCACCGACAAAGGGTTGAGTTTCAGGCGGGCCAATTTCCCGGATGCCGGGGTGCAAATCTGGTCCTTCATCGCGGATGC
>JASHXZ010000741.1 GCA_030043285.1 Xanthobacteraceae bacterium
AGGCCGCCGCCTTCGGCAAAATGCTGCAGCGCCGGCTCACAGATCCTGGCCAGCACTTGCGCATAATAAGTCTCGGCTGCGCCCGGACCGTAGGAGCGCTCCAAGCCATGGAAGCTCGGCCCGGCGCCCTGCGGCAGCATCTGCGCGCCCGGCATGCGCAGCTGCGACACCATCACCTCGACAGGGTCGCGATAGAGGAAAATCCAGGGCACGTCGGGAAAGGCGCGACGAAACAGCGGCAGCGCCACGCTGTGCCAACAATCGAGCTTGATGAAGTAGCGGCGCTCGTCGCCGCGGCGCTTTTGCCCGAGCGCGCCGATTATGGAGCGGAGCCGGCGACACTGGCGCTCGCCGCCCAGGTCCGGGTTGGACAGATAGGCCTGGACCACGCCGTCGATCGGGCTTGCTTCCGCAACGACGATGTTCGCATCGACCGCCGCCAGCATCTGCGAAACCAGCGTCGAGCCGCAGCGCGACATGTGAAAAATGAACCCGCTCGGCTGCAGATGGGGCCGCTCGTCGAGCCAGGCGGCAAGCTTGTCGACCGCGGTCACATAACGAAACACCATGTTGAACGGTTGGTACAAACACCAGCGCACGTCGCCCTCGAAGAACGGCTCGCGCAGCCGCCGCTCGCCGAAATACGCCCAGTGCGCGTACAGTTCGCCGGCTTGCCAGGAGGCGCGGATCGGCAGCCAGCCGGCCGGCGGCAGCGGCGTTTCTGGTGCGGCGGCAACGACCACGCCATCGAGCATGCGCGCGCGCATGGCCCCACGCGCATCCTCGGCGGTGAAGGCGTAGCCGCATTGGCGCGCGACTTCCAGAAGCCGCGCCAGGAACGTCCCTTCATCGGCGCAATCCGGCCGGCGCAGTTCCGTTTGCAGCGAAGGGTTCTCGAGCGTGCGCGCGCAAAACGCCGCGAGCGCCGCTGCGCCGGTATCCGACGCGAGGACCGTGTCGCCGCTTCGTTCCATTGCGCGTTTACCGGAAAGGCCTGCGGAAAATGTCCGTGCCAACCACGGACCGATTCATACTCTTGCACGTATTCATACTCTTGCACGTAAATTGCGGCCGAGGCGGTCGGACAAACCGGCCAAGTCGCCGCGCTATTGGATCCGGCGCGCTGGTTTGCCGCCGCGCCGCTCGCGCTGCCCGAGGATTTCAATGCCAACCTCGCCGCCGAACTGCTGACGCACAAATCGCTTGGTGCGTGGCATTCGACCCAAGCGACGCGGGGCACCGGCGCCTGGATCTATCAGCTGGAACTTTGCGGTGGGCCGCGGGCGCAGCAACTCCTTGCGATGATCCGTACTGCCGTCGAGGCCTACATCGCCGACCGACACGCGTTGGCCGATCAGCCGGTCATGGCGCGACGTCCCAAATGCGCCGATCTCGAATGCTGGGCATCCGAGGTCCACAGCGACGGCTTTCAGGTGCCGCACATCCACCCCGCAGGCTGGCTCAGCGGCGTCTACTACGTCACCGTGCCGACCGTTGACACGGCCAGCGATGCCTACGCGGGCGCCATTGAATTTGGCCTGCTTTCGCCTGGCGAAAAGGTTGGGGCTTCCCGTATCGCACGGTGGCGGGTCACGCCCCGACCTGGCCTGCTCCTGCTTTTTCCATCGTATTTTGCCCATTGGACACGGCCGACAGGCACGAAGGAACCGCGCATCAGTGTTGCTTTCGACGTCGTGCCTGCGCCGGAGACAACGTCATCATCCGCCATGTTTGCGCCTCGACACCAGAGCGAGGAAAAATTACAGTGACCGCAACGACGTCAAGCAGGCCAAGCCATGCAAAAAGCCGCTGATACGGGTGCAGCAGCTTGCATCACCGAGACGACCACCATCGTGCGCAGCCCCGCGGTGCTCGCCGCCGAAGTGGACGGCGAGATCGTCATGATGAGCATCGAGCAGGGCCGCTATTTCGGCCTCGATGACATCGGCAGCGACATCTGGAAACGGATCGAGCAGCCGTGCTCGTTCGCCGCCCTGGTCGACGCCTTGGCAGCCGACTATGAAGCCGACCGCGGCACCATTGCCGCCGACGTCACAGCCCTGCTGACGCGCATGGCCGAGCAGGACGTGGTGAGGCTCGCTTGATCGCCGCGCTCGCCCGTTTGCCCGCCCTGCCCGCCTCCGAGCGGCGGTGCACCTGCGAGGCGGCGCTGCTGCTCCTGGTGGTGCGTATTGCGCTCGTACTGCTGCCGCTGCCGCGGGCATTGCGGATGTTCGGCGTCGCCCAGGGCACGACGGGCAGCGGCCGAATCGATCCGGACCAGGCCGCGCTGGTCGGCCGCGCGATCGCGCGCGCGGCGCGTCATGTGCCGTTCCGCGCCGTCTGCCTGCAGCAGGCTTTTGCGGCGCTGCTCATGCTGCGCCGCCGCGGTCTCGCCGCCACCGTCCATTTCGGCCTGCTCCGCGAGGACGGTGAACTGAAAGCGCATGCCTGGAGCCTATGCGGCGAAGTGCCGGTGACTGGCGTTGCCGCTGCACGGCGCTTCGCGCCGATAGCTGCATTCGTTGCCTGACAGCTCTGTGAAACGAAATTCGGCGAGCGTCATGAACCGCAAAAGACCTGATGGCCGCCTTGTCGTGGTGGGGACGGGCGTCACCGCGGTCTCTCATATGACGCTTGAAGCGATCGGCCACATCAAAGCGGCGGACGTCGTCTTCTACCTCGCAACGAACAGCGTCACGGCAGCCCATTTACGGCAGCTCAACCCGAACGCAGTCGATCTGCGCGGCTATTACGGGGACGACAAGGTCCGCACGACGACCTACATGCAGATTGCCGAAATCATATTGCGCGAGGTTCGACGGGGCCGGCATGTGGTGGGCGTCTTCCCGGGCCATCCCGGCATCCTGGTCATGGCAGCAAGAAGAGCGCTCGCAATCGCCGAGATGCAGGGCTACGAGACGCTGCTACTCCCCGCCGTCTCCTCGATAGATTGCCTGTTTGCAGACCTCAGAATCGATCCGGGACCATCGGGCGTGC
>JASHXZ010000153.1 GCA_030043285.1 Xanthobacteraceae bacterium
CGATGCCGCCGCGAGCGCGCCGGCGGCGGTGGACAGCGCGCCGATCAGCCCGTAGCGCGCGAACACGCGCGTGCGCTCCTCATTGGCGACGCTGTGCGCCAGCATTGATTGCTCGAGCGGCACCAGCGCGCCGAGATCGCCGGTCGCCGGATTGATGGTGCCGAGGCAGGCGACGATGGCGATCAACGCGATGCCGCCGACATTAGCGAAGGCGAGTCCGGTCGCCACCATCAGCGCCGCGCCGGTGATCATGAGCGGGCGCAGATCGTAGCGCGACGCGATCGCGCCGACGCCGAGCGTGAGCGCCGCGGTGCCGAGCAGCGCCGCTGTCAGAATGGCGCCGATGGCGACAGGGTCGTAGCCGGTCGCGGCGAGGTAGGCCGGCAGCACGATGACGGCAAAGCCGTCGCCGATGCCGCGCACGCCGCGCGCCACGTAAATGAGCCGAATGTCGGATCGCATCGTCATCGCCAAGCCCTCGCCCGCCGCGCCGGCCAAAACCGCCACACGCAGCCGATGCAGTGCTTGGGCGAATGCCTGTGAGCCAGCCGGGAGACTGCGGTTTGGACCCGACCACCGAGGCTCATTGGATGAAGAGCGAAGTCAATGGCGGGGGAAGGCCGCCACGCGCCAACCCGCCACGCAGACTCCGGCCCTTGCCTAAAGATAGTATCTTTAGTATCTACCGATACGATGGCCCAGCCCAAGCCGATGACCGCAACCGCGCCCATTGCGCTCACCCAGATGAACGGCGACCTGACCGCGCGGGTCATGTTTGCCGGTCGCTCGTCGTCGCTATCGGCGCAGGTCGTGGCCGAAGTGCGCGACGCGCTGTTCGCCAAGAAGCTCAAGCCCGGCGACTTTCTCGGCACCGAAAAGGATCTCGCCGCGCGCTTTCGGGCGAGCCGCATCGTGGCGCGCGATGCGCTGCGCACCCTGGAGGCGCTCGGCATTGTCGAGATCCGCATGGGCAAGGGCGGCGGCGCCCGCATCGCCCACGGCAATCCGCGGCTGTTCGCCGAGGCGCTCGCGGTGCAGCTCGATCTTACCGGCGTGTCGGCTGCGGAAATCATGGATGCGCAGCGCGCCATCGAGACGCTCGGCGCCGAGCTCGCCGCCGAGAACGCCACTGCCGCCGACGTCGCCAAGCTGCGCCGGCTGCTGCGCGAGGCCGAAGCGGCGATGGACGATCTCGACGCGTTCACCCGGCTGTCGCGCGACTTTCATCTCGCCGTGGCCGAGGCCTCGCACAACCGCGTGCTCATCGTGCAGCTCCTCTCGCTCGAGCATGTGTCGTGGCCGCGCCGCAACGTCACCGCCACGGCAAAACTCGCCCGCCATATTCTCGGCGTGCACGGCAGACTCGCCGACCTGATCGAGCTGCGCGACCCGAGCGGCGCACGCGCGTTGATGGACGACCACGTCAAGATGATCCGCGCCCGCCGCGTCGCCGAACACGGCGGGCAAGCGCCGCGCGGCCGCGCCAAGACCAGCCGAAGCTCCGCCGCGCGCTCGCGCAGAAAGACCGACGGCGAACAAACCTGTTGCTGAGGAAAATGACCTTGAGCCGATCCGATTCCCTCGTCATTGCGAGGAGCCAACGGGTCCGGCCCGAAGTGGCCGGCCCGATGACAAGCTCCGCGACGAAGCAATCCAGAACGGCGCCGCCGCACTGGATTGCTTCGCTTCGCTCGCAATGACGGTTGATCTGACAATCACCCCAACCTGGAGGACCCGCCATGGCAAAGTTTCTGATCGAACCGCATTTCCGGCTGCACGAGTGGGTGGCCGAGGAGAAGGGCTATTTCCGCGCCGAAGGCCTCGACTACGAATTCCGCGAGCTGGTGCGCTCGACCGGCGGCAAGATTCACGACAAGGGCGACAAGGTCGGCGCCTATCAGTCGATCGAGGAGGGGCGCAAATCGAACGTGAGCTGCGCCTGCCACTGGACCATCAACGTCGCGGCCTCGAAGGGCCTCGGCCGCATGTATTCCGATCTCTATTCGGTATCGCCGTCCGGCATTTTCGTGCCGCCAGATTCGCCGGTGAAGACGCCGGCCGATCTCGCCGGCGTGCCGGTCTCGGTCGGCTATCAGTCGGGCAGCCATTACGCCACCGTGCAGGCGCTCGAGCAGTATCTCAAGCCCGACGAGATCAAGCTGCATTACGCCGACGGCATGTTGTTTGCGCGCATGGAGCAGTTGATCGACGGCAAAGCGCCGGCGGTGAGCCTGTTCAGCGGGCCGTATTACTTCGCCGAGCAGCTCGGTTTCCGCAAGGTGATCGACACCACGTTCATGATCGCCACCATGATCCACGGCAATCCCGATCCGGAAGATTTGCGCAAGTTCTTCCGTGCGCTCCGCAAGGCGCAGCGCGATATCGACCTGCGGCCGGAACTCTACACGCACTATTACAAGAACGAATTCCCGGACCGCTTCCATGCGGTGATGGACACGCGGCGCTGGGGCCCCGGCGAGCGGCTGGTGTTCGAGCCGTACACCAAGGAGGTCTACGAGGAGTCCTTCGAGTGGATCGCCGATCATCACATCTTCGCCGAAGGCGAGATGGGGAGCGGACAATACGAGAAGGCCACGTTGTCGCTGATGGCGTAGCGTCAAGCCATTATCCTGCGCCTGACGTGCTTGGCGCGAAAGCGCCGAGCTAAAGGTCGAGTGCGCCGTCGCAATTGCCGTCGCAACAAAAGTGGAGAAAACGTCTTGCCGGTGCCCGAACGAATCTGACAAAGTTGCTTGCGGTGATCGCCACGCTTGCGCCCCAAGCAGATCGGCCTCGCGGCGAAGTAAGCTTTTTCACCGTACGTCACCGCTGATCCGGGATCGTTACAAACTCGGCGTCCACGCGGTTGAGCTTGCGACGATCCCGGGTCTGCAGCGCACCACTCCGCTTCGCTTCGTGCTGCGCTGCGCCCGGGAAACGAGTGGGTTGTTGCTTATGAGCAAACGACACTTTGTTTACATTCTCGCGAATCGTCCGAAGGGTGTGCTCTACGTTGGCGTGACAAATGATGTCGCTCGTCGGACATGGGAACATAGGACGAGGGTCGCGCCAGGCTTCACCAACAAATATGGCGTGGTGATTCTAGTGTATTTCGAAGAATATGCTTCCATCCTCGAAGCGCGCGAACGTGAGCGAGTGCTGAAGCGTTGGCGCCGCGCATGGAAATTCAAGCTGATAGAGGAAGCGAATCCGAGCTGGCGGGACCTTTACGATGAACTCGTGCTGCTGTGACTTGTTTCCCGGATGCGGTGCAGCGCGAAGCGGTGCACCGCTGATCCGGGATCGTTACGAGCTCTGGCGTCTGTGGAGTTGAGCTCTTAACGATCCCGGGTCTGCAGCGCGCCACTCCGCTTCGCTTCGTGCTGCGCTGCGCCCGGGAAACACCATCTAAGCCTTCCGCAGAAAATCGAAGTCGCAGCCCATTTCGGCTTGCAGCACGGTCTGCATGTAGAGCCGGGCGTAACCGCGCTCCGGCATTTTGGCGAACGGGCGGTGCGCGGTGTGGCGTTTGGCAAGTTCCGCGTCGTCGACCAACAAATCGAGGCGGCGTTGCGCCACCGAGAGCTTGATGCGGTCGCCGTTCTTGACCAGCGCCAGCGGGCCGCCGATTGCGGCTTCGGGCGAGACATGCAGCACGATGGTGCCGTAAGCGGTGCCGCTCATGCGCGCGTCGGAAATGCGCACCATGTCTTTGACGCCGGCGCGCGCGAGTTTCGCCGGGATCGGCAGATAGCCGGCTTCGGGCATGGCATAGCCGCTTTTCGGTCCGGCGTTCTGCAACACCAGAAAGTCGTCGGGCTTAACGTCGAGGTCGAGCGCGTCGATGCGTGCGGCGAGATCGTCGAGCGAGGAAAACACCACGGCGCGGCCCTCGCGCTCGAACAGGCGCGGATCGGCGGCGGAGCGCTTGATGATGGCGCCGTTGGGCGCAAGCGAACCGAACAGAGCCGCCAGCCCGCCCTGTTTCTGATAAGGATCCGCCAGCGGACGGACGATGTCGCGGTCGACCCACGAGTCGCCCGACGTCGCCTCATGCGCGAGGCGCTCGCCCAGCGTCTCGCCCGTCACCGTCATGCAATCGAGTTGCAGGAGCGGCTTTAATTCGCGCAGCACCGCGCCGATGCCGCCGGCGGCGAACAGATCCGACATGTAGTGCGCGCCGGTAGGTTTGAGATCGACCAGGATCGGCGTCTCGTCGGACAGCGCGTTGAGGCGCTTGAGCGACACCTCGACGCCGGCGCGGCCGGCGATGGCGGTGAGGTGAATGAGGCCG
>JASHXZ010000742.1 GCA_030043285.1 Xanthobacteraceae bacterium
CGATGACGTCGCCGTCGAGCATGCCCTCGGCGAGGCTCGCGGCGGCGTGGGTGCACTCGTCGTCGGTGACGTAGAACGTGCCGCCGATGTTGAACACCGCGAGCCGCCGCTCGCCGACATCGAACGCTTTGGCGCTGTCGGGCGCAACTTCAGACTGCGCGCAGACCCGAACCACCGATTCAGCCATGACATGCCCCCTTCGCTTGTCGTCGCGACCGCCACGGCCGCCTTTGCCCTGCGACACAAAACCGCGCCGTGCAGCCGGTCCAGGCCGGTCCTTATAGCGGCAGGGCGGATTTGCTTTCAATGACCGGGACTGAAACCGGGACGATGAGTTGAGATCGGCGACGCGGCCCGGCACAATGGCTGCCGAGCACCGAAATCATCCGCCCGACTTGCCAGGACCCGACGTACGGCCAATGAGCCAATGAGCCAATCCGTCACCAACCTCCGCGCCATCGACCCCTCGCCGGCAGCCGAGCGGCAGCCGGCGGTCGCGCAGCCGGCGATCCGCATCCGCGATCTGCACAAAAGCTTCGGCGGGCTCACCGCGATCGACGGTGTGTCGCTCGACATCGGGCGCGGCGAGTTTTTCATGATCGTCGGCCCGTCCGGCTGCGGCAAGACGACGTTGCTGCGCATCCTTGCCGGGCTCGAGACTATCAGCTCCGGCGCCATCGAGATCGACATCCCGGCGGGCTCGCAGCGGCCGGAAAACGCCATGGTGTTTCAGGGCGAGTCGATCTTTCCCTGGATGACGGTGTGGAACAACGCCGCCTATGGCTTGCGCATGCGCAACGCGCCGGCGGCCATGATCAAGGAGCGGGTCGGCCATTATCTCGACCGCACCGGGCTGACGCGCTTTGCCGATTATTATCCGCACCAGCTCTCCGGCGGCATGAAGCAGCGCGTCTCGATCGCGCGCGCCTTCGCCAACGATCCGGAAATCCTCCTGATGGACGAGCCGTTCTCGGCGCTCGACGCGCAGAACAAGCTCCTCTTGCAGGAGGAGCTCTTACACATCTGGGACGAGCAGAAAAAGACCGTGGTGTTCATCACCCATAGCGTCGACGAGGCGGTCTATCTCGGCGACCGCATCATGGTGATGACGGCGCAGCCTGGCCGCGTCAAATGCTTCATCCGCGTGCCGCTGCCGCGGCCGCGCGCCATCATCGAATTGCAGAAGGCGCCGGAGTTCGGCGAGCTCATACACCGCATCTGGTCGGAGCTGCGCGACGAAGTGCAGCGCGCCCGCGAGCAGGAAAACCAGGACGCCGCGCAGGACAAGCGAGCCAAGAAAGAAGGCCAGCCGTCATGAGCACGCAAACCATCGTGGCCGCGCCCGAGCAGAGCTTTGCGCTGTCGGTGCGGGCGCGCGAGCGCCTGCTCGGCATCGCCTCGCCGATCGTGCTGCTCGCGGTCTGGGAAATCGCGGCGCGGCTGAACTTCATCGATACGCGGTTCTTTCCGGCGCCATCGAGCGTGATCGCGGTGCTGATCGACATGCTGCGCTCGGGCGAGCTTATCTCCAACACGCTGGTCAGCCTGCGGCGGCTCGCGCTCGGCGCGCTGATCGGCGGCGTGCCGGCGCTCATTCTCGGCATCGCCATGGGGCTCAATCGCTGGGTGCGCGCCATCTTCGATCCGCTGATCGCGGCGACCTATCCGATTCCGAAAAGCGCGATCCTGCCGCTTGCGCTGCTCATCTTCGGCCTCGGCGAAGGCTCGAAAATCTTCATGGTGGCGGTCGGCGTGTTCTTTCCGGTCGTCATCAATTCGACCACCGGCGTGCTTGGCATCAGCAGCATCTATCTCGACGTCGGCCGCAACTATAAAGCCAACCGCTGGCAGACGTTCTGGACCATCGCGCTCCCTGGCGCGCTGCCGGTGATCATGAGCGGCTTCAAGCTCGGCATCGGCATCGGGCTTATCCTGATCGCGATCGCCGAGATGATCGGCGCCAAGAGCGGGCTGGGCTACATGATCTGGACAGCGTGGGAGACGTTTTCGGTCGAGCAGATGTATGTCGGCCTGTTCATGATCGCGATCATCGGCTTCGTGCTCACCGTGCTGCTCAACGAGATTGAGCGTTTCATCATTCCGTGGAAAAGGGATTAGTGGCGTCATTCCGGCGCAGCGAAGCGAATCCCGCATGCAAATCCTCGTCATCGGCGCCGGCGTTATCGGGCTCGCAGTCGCACGCGAAGCGGCGCTGCGCGGCCATGACGTGACCGTCGCCGAGGCGACCGGCGGCATCGCCAACGGCGTGTCCTCGCGCAACAGCGAGGTCATCCATGGCGGCCTGTACTATCCGACCGGAACGGGCCGCGCCGTGCACTGCGTGCGCGGCCGGCGCATGCTCTATGACTTCTGCGCGTCGCACAGCGTGGCGCACAAAAAATGCGGCAAGCTGGTGGTGGCGACCAACCCGGCCGAGCTCGCCAAGGTCGAGACCATCGCCATCCAGGCGCAGAAGAACGGCGTCGAAAACACCGAGATCATCGGCGGCAACACGGCGCGCGCCATGGAGCCGGAATTGTGGTGCATCGGCGCGCTGTGGTCGGCCGAAACCGGCATCATCGACAGCCACGGTTATATGCTGGCGCTGTGGGGCGAGCTGGAAGATCGCGGCGGCATGATCGCGTTCGCCACACCGGTCGAGAGCATGGCGTACAAGGCGCCGCATTGGCACGTCGCGTTCGGCGGCCGCGATGCCGGCGTGATGACGTTCGACGCCGTGGTCAATGCCGCCGGGCTGGGCGCCCAGCCGCTGGCGCGCCGCATCGAAGGCTATCCGGCCGACAAGGTGCCGCGCCTCGTGCTCGGCAAGGGCAACTATTTCGGCTTCGCCGGCCGGCCGGCGTTTTCGCGGCTCATCTACCCGACGCCGATCGACGGCGGGCTCGGCGTCCACGTGACGCTCGATCTCGCCGGCCGCATGCGCTTCGGCCCCGACGTGGAATGGATCGCAGAAGAGAACTACGCGGTCGATCCGCGCCGCGCCGACAGTTTTTACGACCGCATCCGTACCTATTGGCCGGGACTGCCGCCGAACTCGCTGGTGCCGGATTATTGCGGCATCCGGCCGAAGCTCACCGGGCCGGGCGAGCCGGCCGCCGATTTTCTGATCGCCGGCGAGGCGGCGCACGGCATGCCGCGACTGGTCAACCTGTTTGGCATCGAATCGCCGGGACTGACATCGTCGCTGTCGCTGGCGCAGGAAGTGGTCGGCTATCTTGGCTGACTGCGCGAGGCGACTTGGACGTCTGCCGCAGCAAACAACCTGAAAGGAGACCAACATGGCCGTTCATCGTCATCTCAATCCGCCCGCCATTCCGGCGCCGCGCGGCTACTCGCATGTGGTGGAGACCAAGGGGCCGAGCCGCACCATTTATCTCGCCGGCCAGCTCGGCATGAAGCCGGACGGCAAGTTCGCCGGCGAGCGCGGCGATTTCCGCGCCCAGGCGATCCAATGCTTCGAGAACGTCAAGGCGGCGCTGGCCGCGGTCGGCGCCACCTTCGAGCACGTCGTCAAGCTCAACAATTACCTGGTCGACATGGCGCACCTGCCGGTCTACTTCGAAGTGCGCGACCGCTACGTCGACACCAAGAATCCGCCGGCCTCGACCACGATCCAGATCTCGAAACTGGCGCGCGAGGATGCGCTCTACGAAGTCGAGGCGATCGCGGTAGTGCCGGAGAACTGATTTCAACCAAACGATGCCTGCGCGTTTTGGCACGGCAGGCTAGGATGATCGCCGTGACTGTCTCTGCTGGGAGGGAAACCATGAAGCTCGTGACACAGCGCGGCTTAGGCCGCGCGACCATTGCAGGCTGCGCGATCGCTGCGGCGATGGCGCTCGGCCTCGGCGCCGCCGTCGCGCAGGACAAGACCTACGCGATGAAGATCACGCTGCCGACCATCAACGACCCGAGCTTCGTGTTTGCCAAAGCCTACGCGGCAGCGCTGGAAAAAGATTCCGGCGGCCGGATCAAGCCGCAGATCTTTCCGGTGAGCCAGCTCGGCTCGATCCCGCGGCAGATCGAAGGCACCCAGTTCGGCTCGATCCAATGCGCGATCATACCACCGGAATTTTTTGTCGGCGTCGACGCCCGCTTCGAGGTGTTGGCGGCGCCCGGGCTGGTCGATTCGATGGCGCACGGCCAGCGTGTCGCCGCCGATGCCGCGGCGCGCAAGCTGATGCTCGGGCTCGGCGCCGACAAGGGTTTGCATGGCGTCGCCATGTTCATGAACTCGCCGTCGTCGGTGATCGCCAAAGCGCCGATCCGCCATCTCGCCGATTTCAAGGGCAAGAAGATCCGCGTACTCGCCTCGCCGTTCCAGATGACGCCGATTGCGCGGCTCGGCGCCACGCCGGTGGCGATGACGCTCGCCGACGTGGTGCCGGCACTGCAGCAGGGTGCGGTCGACGGCGCGGTCGGCGGCATCGTGGTGTGGACGCCGATGCACTTCAACGATGCGGCGAAATACGTGACCGAGACCGGCCAGCCGGCCGTGTTCGTCATGGTCGAAGTCAACAAGGCCTGGTACGACGCGCTGCCGCCCGATTTGCAGAAGATCGTCGATGGCGACGCCGCCGCGCAGCAGACCGCGATCGCGCCGGTGGCCCAGAATATCGTCGAAAATGCGCGGAAAGGCTGGACCGCAACCGGCGGCGAACTGATCAACCTGCCGGCCGCCGAGCAGAGCGAGATGATGAAGACGTTTTCGGACGCCGTCGCCGAGGTGGCCAAGACGAAACCGGCGCTCGCCGAAGCCTACCAGATCGTCAGCGGCGCGGCGCGGCGGACGCGGTAGGCAAGTCCTGGCACTCTACACAAGTCCTGGCACTTGACATCTGACAAACAAAAATCCGCCCGCGACCTAGGCCGCGGGCGGCAGTTTCGACGTCGCCCTTCTTAATTAGGTTCGCTTCAGTTCTGCTGTGCGCCTGGCGCGGCGGCCTGCGGCTGCAGCTGCGGGTTGGCGGCGACATAGTCGTCATAGGTGCGGCCGGCGTAGTTCGGCTTGGTCGGCACTTGCGCCATCGGCGTCTGCTTGGCCGGCACATCGCTGGTCGGCGCCTGCGCGGCGTCGGCGGTGTCGCCTTCGACCGGCGCGCTGGCCGATTCCTTGGTGCAGACATCGGCGAACACGACGAGGCCTGCCGGCGTGTAGGTCTTGGTCAGGCAGGTGCAGGGGCCGGGCACCGAAGCCGCGGGAGCGAGCACGGGCGCCACGGCAATGTCTTCGCCGTCGAGCACGATCCAGCGGCCGCCGCGGAACACCCAGTGATGATGATGGTGATGGTAGTGAAGGTGGCCGATGACGATCGGCGGAACGGGGCCGCGGAGATGGCGAATGGGCGAGCGGTTCGACCGCAGGCCTGAACTATGGTTCACCGCCGCCATGTGGACGCGGCCGCCCGACGCGAAGTGGCCGCCTCCGCCGCCCATACCGCCGCGGGCATACACGGCGCTCGAACCGAGAGTGACGCTGGCAGCAGCCACACTGGCCGCGGCCGCAAGGGTGAGGATCAGTTGGCGTGACATGGTCGTTCTCCGAGGTTTTTTCCAAGGGCCGGCTGCGCGGCCGATGGCTATTGGTCGGATGACTCGGAGAAAGGTTCATGGGACGCGATCGGTGCCCCCTCGCCCGGACTGGTGCTTGGAGATGGCCGGCGAATCGAAGAGGTCGTCAAAGCCTGGGCGAGCGATCAAGCAGACCGAAGAGTTTGCTCTCCCTTCGGATATCGGAACTGTACCAACGGAAGGATGGAGGCGCGATGCTTCGCAGCCTTAAGGTTTCCTTGGGGTAGCGGCGAGCGGGCATTGCACCTTGAAATCAGGAGCAGCCAATGGCCACCAACCTCGTCTCACTCATCATGGAATTCCTGACGCCTGACTTGATCGGACGCATCGCCAGCGGGCTCGGTCTTGACAGCAATAAGGTTCGAACCGCTGCCAGCGCGGGGGTCCCGGGATTGCTGGCGGGGCTCAGCGGCGTGGCCGCAGAGCCGGACGGTCCGCAAAAGCTTGTTGAAGCCGCCAGAGGGGAGACGGGGACACCGGGGCAACTGACCGACATGCTTGGCGGCGCCGGTCAATCCTCGGTCATCGCCCGCGGATCGCAGTTGCTTGGATCGCTGCTGGGCGGCCGTGATCAGAATGCGCTGACCGAGGCGGTTGGTCGATTTTCCGGATTGGGCCAGAGCAGCACCGGTTCGTTGCTTGGAATGCTGGCCCCGATCGTGATGGGGACCCTCGCCCGGCAGCCGGGCGGTCTCAATCCGAACGGCATGGCGAATCTGCTGGCGAGTCAGAAGAACAATATCGCCGCCGCGCTGCCCTCGGGTTTCAGCAATCTGCTCGGCGGCACTGGCCTGCTCGACTCGCTCGGCGGCGCAGCGCGCGACGCGGCAGGGACCGCCACTCAATCGGCGCGGACTGCCGGTTCGGCGGTTTACTCCGCCGGCAACGCCGGCCAGCACGCCGTCAGCGGGACCGCGGCCAGATGGCTGTGGCTCATTCCGCTCGCTGCAATCATTGCCGGGGCGGTCTATTGGCTCAATGGGCCGGCCCAGCAGGCCGATCAGCACGTGGCGAGCGCGCAAAACCTGACCGTGGCCGGGGTCGATGTCGGCAAGCAAACCACTGACAGCCTCAGCAACTTGCGCACGACGCTATCCGGGGTCACCGATGTTCCATCCGCCAAGGCGGCACTGCCCAAGCTGCAAGACGTTACCGGACAGATCGACAAGACCGACGGCATGATCGGGTCGTTGTCGGTCGATCAGCGCAAGGCCATCGCCAACATCGTCAGCCCACAGATGTCGGCTGTTAATCAATTGTTCGACAAAGTGCTGGCGATCCCCGGCGTCGACCAGGTGTTGAAACCCACGATCGACAGCGTGAAAGCGAAGCTCGCAACTCTGGCCGCCTGACCGCGATCTGCGCACTATACGACAGATATGAAGCTGGGAGATTCGTCGCTTCGCGCGACTGTATAACCAAGCGTCCTAATCCTGCTTCGCACGTCGCGCGCTAAGAGCTCGACTGAGAAGGCCCAGGGGAGCGCTTGTGAGCATGAATAATGAGAGCACCATCACGGCCAGCAAATAGAAATTCGGAGTGACGATGAGCAAGGCAATAGCGAAAATAGCCCCGATACAGACGCATGCGATGCTGAGCCAACCGCTCCGCGCCGCGAGCTGACGCCAATCCTGCATCTGCGCGTCTTGTTGCTCTTGCAGTTTCGACTGTCCGGCGAAACCTCACTCGCCGGCGTCATCGCAGCCCTAATGCGCGTCGTCCCAATTGCCGGCGGCGTGGGCCTCGACGTGAATAGGCACTGAGAGCGACACGGCCGGCATCGGCGCGTCGATCATCACCTGGATGACGACCGGAATCGTCTTTTCGACTTCGGCGTCGGGCACTTCGAACACCAGTTCGTCGTGCACCTGCAGCAGCATCTGCGCGGTGAGTTTTTGCTTCGCCAGCGCCGCCTCCATGCGGACCATGGCGCGGCGGATGATGTCGGCGGCGGTGCCTTGCAGCCGGGCATTGACCGCGGCGCGTTCGTTGAACGAACGCACCGAGGCATTCGAGGCTTTGATTTCGGGATAGTGGCATTTGCGGCCGAACAGCGTTTTCACATAGCCGTTCTGCCTGGCGTAGGTCTTCGACTCCTCGATGAAGTCGCGAATGCCGGGAAAGCGCTCGAAATATTTTCTGATGTAAGCGCCGGCCTCGTCGCGGCCGATGCCGAGCT
>JASHXZ010000743.1 GCA_030043285.1 Xanthobacteraceae bacterium
TCGCCCGACGGCGCTCGCCGCTTTTCGCGGCGCAAAACCAATGGCCCAAGCAGACGGCGATCGATCGCCCGCTCCTCGCCGGCGCGGCTTTGTTCGGCATCGGCTGGGGCTTGGTCGGCCTTTGTCCGGGACCGGCCATCGAAAACTTGGCGACGGGCTCGCCGTCCGTGATCGTGTTTGTCGTCGCCATGGCGATCGGAGTGTTCGCCTACCATCTGTTGAGGGCACGCGGTACCGCATCGGCCGGGCGCGCCGCGATGGTCGCGCCTGCGGACGGATGACCAAAGCTGGCGACGTACTGGCCCATGAAAGTAGCCCACGGCAAATTGACAAATCGCACGAATGAATCGACCCTGTTGCGCGCCCGACGTGCGGCTCCGGGTTTCAAATCGTGATACTCACCGATATTTCGGCCACCGCGACAGCGCCGCCCGCAGGGGAACTGCAGCACCTGTCAGCGCGCGAAATCGTGCAGCGCATTGCCGCTGGCGATCTGTCGTCTTCCGAAGTCGTCGAATATTTCATTGCCCGGCTTAAGACCGTCAATGGCAAGCTTAACGCCGTCACCGTCGAGCTGTTCGACAGCGCGCGGAAAGCCGCGGCGGAGATCGACAAGGCGGTGGCGCGGGGCGAGAAGCTTGCGCCGCTCGCCGGCCTGCCGGTGACGATCAAGGAATGTTTCGATCTCGCCGGCACGGCATCGACCTTCGGCCTGCCATCGCGGCGCGATCTGATTGAAAGCGCGGACGACCCCTATGTGGCGGCGTTGCGCGCCGCCGGCGCCATCCCGATCGCGAAGACCAACGTCCCGCAGCTCCTCATCTACACTGAAACCGACAATCCGCTCTACGGACGCACCAACAATCCATGGAATCCGGAGAGGTCGTGCGGCGGCAGTTCGGGCGGCGAAGCCGCGGTGATCGCCGCCGGCGCTTCGCCGCTAGGGCTCGGCAACGACATCGGCGGCTCGTTGCGCGTGCCGGCAGCGTTCTGCGGCATTTGCTCGATCCGTCCCACCGCTGGCCGCACCCCCGATCACTGCGCTCATGGCCTGCCGGTCGGCCAGCGCGGCATCGTCAGCCAAGTCGGGCCGATGGCAAGGCACGTCGAAGATCTGACGCTGGCGCTGCGCTTGCTTGATCGGGTGCGTAACCCGGCAATCGATCCGGGACCGGAGCTCGGCGATCCGGCAAGCGTCGATCTGAGCGCCTTGCGGTTTGCCAGCGTCGTCGACGACGGCGAGTTTCCAGCTGCACCGGCGGCGCGGCGTGCCGTGATCGAGGCGGCACAAATCCTCACCGCAGCCGGCGCCAAGGCCGCTGACTGGCAGCCGCCGCCATTGCGCCGAGCGAGCGATTTTCTATTCGCCTGCCTGTCCGGCGATCGTGGCGAAGCCATGCGGCGGCTGGTGCGCGCCAATCGCCGCGATCCCCATATCCGCCAATTGCTGCTCACGGCGGCGATTCCTGTTAGGCTGCGCGGCGCCGTGAGCGCGCTGCTCGACGCAGTCGGCCAGCGTCGGTCCGCCGCGACCTTGCGGCGGCTCGCCTCCGGAAGCGCCGACGCTTATTGGCAGGCGATTGAAGCGATGTTGAATTTCCGCAGCGATCTGCTGCGCTCGCTGGAAGCGGCCGACGGCGGGCCGATCGATCTCATTCTTTGTCCCGTTTACCCGCTGCCGGCAGTGCGCCACGGCGCCAACGTGATGATGCCGATGCCCGGCAATTACACGCCGTTCGCTAATGTCACCGGCTTCCCGGCCGGCGTGGTGCCGGTCACGCGGGTGCGCGCGAACGAGGAAAGCGACCGCGCGCCAAGTCGCGATATCGTCGACCGCATCGCCCGCGACACCGAGCGCGGCAGCGCCGGGCTGCCGATTGCGGTGCAGGTCATCGCGCGGCCGTGGTGCGACCACGTCGCGCTTGCCGCCATGGCCAAGATCGAGGCCGGAGCGAAGATGCACCCGGACTACCCGGCGCGGCCGCCGCTGTGAGCGAGCCGCTTTCCGCGGTGCCGGAGCCTCCGGCAAAGATGCGCGCGATCTTCGATGCGCAGCGTGCGGCGTTTCTGCGCGCAGGACCGCCGTCCCTTGAAGAGCGCCGCGCGGACCTGGCCAAGCTTGGCGACGCGATCGGCGGCAAGGTCGATCGTCTGGCCGCGGCGATAGCGGCGGACTTCGGCAATCGATCGCACTATGAAACCGAAATCGCCGAAGTGTTTCCCGCGCAGTCGGCCGTCCGCCACACCCGGCGCCATCTTGCGCGTTGGATGCAGCCGAGGCGCGTGTCGGTTGGCCTTGAGCTGATGCCGGCCGGCGCCCGTATCATTTATCAGCCGGTCGGTGTCGTCGGCATCATCAGTCCCTGGAACTACCCGTTCAATCTGGCGATCGTGCCCCTGGTCGCGGCGCTGGCGGCCGGCAACCGCGTGATGCTGAAACCCTCGGAACTTACACCACGCACATCGGACTTTATCGCGGAATTTCTCGCCGGCCTGTTTCCGCTCGACAAGGTGGCGACGATTGTCGGCGGTCCGGAGGTCGGACACGCCTTTTCTCGGCTGCAGTTTGATCATCTGCTCTATACCGGCTCAACCGCGGTAGGACGCCTGGTCATGCAGGCCGCGGCCGAGAACTTGACGCCGGTGACGCTCGAACTCGGCGGCAAGTCGCCGTGTATCATCGGCGAGGACGCGGCGCTGCCGAGCGCGATCGAGAGCATCGTCTACGGCAAGCTGTTGAATGCCGGCCAGACCTGCATTGCGCCGGATTACGTGCTGCTGCCCGAACAGCGGCTCGATGAGTTCATCGGTCTAGTCGTCGGTACGGTGCAAAAATTCTATCCGACGCTTGCCGCCAATCCGGACTACACATCGATTGTCAACGACCGACACTATGGCCGCATCGCGAAATATCTGGCGGAAGCCAAGGCGAGCGGCACCCGAATCATCGAAATCAATCCGGGGCACGAGGAGTTGGCGCCGCGAACGCGCAAGCTGCCGCCCACGCTCGTGATCGAGCCTGACGAGAATCTATCGGTGATGCGCGAGGAAATTTTCGGGCCGGTGCTCCCGGTCAAGACCTATCGCCGGTTCGACGAGGCAATCGATTACGTCAACCAGCACCCAAGACCGCTCGCCCTCTATTATTTCGGCGGCGACCCGGACAAGCGCGACGCGGTTCTGCGCAAGACCGTCTCCGGCGGCGCCTCTGTCAACGCGACGTTATTTCATTTCGCGGCCGAAAATCTTCCGTTCGGCGGTATCGGCGCCTCGGGGATCGGAGCCTATCACGGCGAGTTCGGTTTCCAGACATTTTCGCATCGCAAGGGTGTCTTCCTGCAGAGCCGGTTCAGCGGCACACGGCTTCTGCATCCGCCGTTCGGCCGCATCACCGATCTGATGCTGAGAGTCCTAAGGCGCGGATGATACGCGAGCGGGCATTTCAAGACCATTTCCGCGCGCTTCTGTGCCGTTGTTCAAGAGACGATCTCGATGGGAATGCACCGCCCGGGAGGTCCGAGCTCGGCGATATCCGACACGGCAATCGGATGGCATGCGGCCAAATATCA
>JASHXZ010000744.1 GCA_030043285.1 Xanthobacteraceae bacterium
CTGCTGCCTTGAATCATACTGCTTCAATATTTTGGCGCGCAGCAGCGCCACGTTCACCGCGGCGCCGTGCAGCGATTCGACTTCGACGTCGATGTCGGCCTCGTACATGCGGGCGATCTGGAATGGGTACAGGTCGCGAAATCGGGCGCAGCCGGCCTCGATCGGGATCGACGATCGCGGCCGCCAAAGATCATCGCGGATCGAGAAAATCTTGACGTTCTTGATGACGATGGAAATGCGATCGATGTATTTCAGATCGTTGGCGCTGAGCTTCAGATCCCTGATCGCCCGGTCTCTTTCCGAATCGGCGTAGCCGAACAGCGAAACGAGGGGATCGAATTCATAATTATAGGTGATGTCCTGACCGATGCCGTCATAATGTGCGTTGGAAAACAGAAAAGCCTTGGCGCTGATCGGGCAGAACCGTCCGGTTTGCCACTCGGCCGCTTCGAAGCGTCCGCGATCCGCCGCGACGATGGCGGCCGGCCGCGTGAGGTTCCCGGGTATGTAGGGGAAGCCGTTGCCGGAGCGCGGCGGCTGAACCGGCGGCGACACCACAACGGCGTTATCGTCGAGCTGCGTGTAGACGTAAGAGCGCAGACTAGGCTCCCGGGCGCAGCCGCAGAGCGCGAGCAGCACGAGCAACAGGCTATGACGAAACCTATCGGACGAGCATCGCATCTGCGGCCATTCGCTCCGGCAATGCTGCGCGCGCTGTCTACGTCAAGCTCACTCGTAATCCGCAGGGTCGGCCAAGACCAACCCGAACACCACAGGGAACGCGGGACTGGCCGGCGTCGTGGCGGTGGCCGGCGAACCGGTGCTGGAAAACCGAACGTAGCTGCGTTGCGTCGGCGGATTGGTCGTATTGTCCGCCTCCTTGCCCTGCTCGATCTGAAGCGATGCGCCGAGCGCGACGGTCAACTTGCCGACCGTGAAATTAACCTTGCCGAGATCGAGCGAGGCATCGAAATAGAACTTCAAGTCGACGATACCGGCGCAATTAGTCACGACGACGTCGGTATAATCTCTCGTCTTGTAAAACGGATCGTTTTTCCAAAAGGCGACCGCCTCGCCTATGTAGTCATCTGGCGCCTGCGAAACGGTCGCATTTGTTATGGTGACGATTATTTCATTGATGTATTTCCACTGCAGGCCGGAGAGATTGAACGAGGATATCGACAGCGTTGCCGCCAGCTCCGCATCGGTATTGGCGCGATAGGAAAAGTCCGCGGCCTGCAATTGCTGCCACAGCGGAGCTTGGGAATTTACGCATTCATGCGCCGCGTTGACGTCCAGCACCTGCGCGTCGCCGACGAGCGGCGACGATTTCACCACCCCGGCGAGCAGCGCTCCGACGCGATTTTTGGACGACGTGCTCTGTGCGGAAAGCGGCAGCACAAAATTGCAATCGTACGCGCTGAAGATCGCCTGCCCGATGCCGCCTTCTTGATTCGCCATGAGTGCTTCCCCCCGACTTTCAATGAGGACCGCAAGATGTTTTTATTGCTGAGCACTGTCAAGATCGGCAAGTGGCGCTAAGCGGTCGCCATGAGCGAGGCGAAGGATTCCATCACCATTGTCGGCGGCGGCCTCGGCGGCTTGACCGCAGCGCTCGCTTTGGCGCGCCGCAACTTTGTGGTGCGTGTGCTCGAAGGCGCACCTGAATTCGGCGCGATCGGCTACGGCATTCAGTTCGGCCCCAACGTCTTTCACGTGTTTGAACGGCTCGGCATCGCCGACGCGGTACTCGAGCACGCCGACGCGCCGCCCGGCGTCATCATGGTCGATGCGTTGGACGGCCATGAGGCCACGCGCGTCGCCACCGGCCGGCCGCTGTTCCGCGAGCGCTTCAAATACCCCTACATCGTCATTCATCGCGTCGATCTGCATCGCGTGCTGCTCGACGCCTGCGCCCGCTCCGACCTGATCGATCTCATTCCCGACGCCATGGTGACGGGCTTCGCCGAAGAGCGCGACCGCATCGTCGTGCGCACCGAGGATGGGCGAAGCTTTACCGGGACGGCGTTGATCGGCGCCGACGGCGTGCGCTCGCGCATCCGCGCCCAGATGTTCGACGACGGCGAGCTGCACGCGATCGGCTATGTGTCGCATCGTACCATCGTGCCGATGGCCGAGCTTACGGCCGACGTGAACCGCGACGATGTGGTGCTGTGGGCCGGCCCCGGCTTTCACATCGTGCATTATCCGCTCCGCCACGGCGCATTGTTCAACATCGTCGCGGTGTTTCGCATCGCGAGCTACGGCGAACGCGTCGACGCCGAGCGCTGGCGCGCCGATTTGCAGCACACCTACCGCGACGCCCATCCGACCATGAAGGCGTTGCTGGCGATGCTGGATTTGCAGCGGCGCTGGACGCTCGGCGTGCGCGAGCCGGTGCGGGTCTGGCATAAGGGCCGTGCGGTGCTGCTTGGCGACGCAGCGCATCCGACGCTGCAAACCTTGGCGCAGGGCGCCTGCATGGCCATCGAGGACGGCCTTTGCGTCGCCGAGTTCATGCATCTTGCCGGCGGCGATTTCGAGCGGGCGTTCCGCCAGTTCGAACGCGCACGCTCTCTGCGCACCGCGCGCGTCACGCTGGAATCGAACGCGATCTGGGACATGTACCACGCCGACGGCGTCGCCCGCGAAGTCTACTGGCAGAGTTTCGGCGAGCGCTCCGAGGAAGACGTCTATCAGTGCTTGGCCTGGCTCTACGACGGCTTTCGCTTTCCCGGCGAAACCAGTGCGGCGGCCGATCCGGCGCGCGGCGTTGGCGCGTGATGTTGACGCCACAACACGGGCGCTCATAAGCTTCGGTCACTCGAGCAACGGGGGCGCGACATGACGACGGACAGTGCAGTCACGGTAGCGGCGCGGCTCGATCGGCTGCCGCCTTCGCGTCACACGCGGCGGCTGGTGACGCTGTTGTCGCTCGGCGGCTGGTTCGAGTTCTACGATCTGTTCTTCACCGCCTATGTGGCGCTCGGGCTGTTCAAGGCCGAAATCTTCAAACCGACCACGCAAGGCCTGTTCGACCTGCATGGCTTTGCCAGCTTCGTCGCCGCGTTGTTCGCCGGTCTGTTCGTCGGCACCATCGCGTTCAGCTGGCTGTCCGACCGCTTCGGCCGCCGCTCCATCTTTACCTTCGCGCTGCTCTGGTACTCGATCGGCGCCTTCATCATGGCGTTCCAGAATACGCCGGAAAGCATCGACCTGTGGCGCTTCATCGCCAGTATCGGCCTCGGCGTCGAACTGGTGAACGTCGACACCTACCTGTCCGAGCTCGTGCCCAAGGATCAGCGCGGACCGGCCTTCGCCTATAATCAGTTCATCATGTTCACCGCGGTGCCGATCGTCGCCTTTTTGGCCTGGCGGCTGCTGCCGCTGAAGATCGCTGGCCTCGACGGCTGGCGCATCGTGGTCATCATCGGCTCGATCGGCGCGCTGGTGATCTGGTGGATCCGCCGCAGGCTGCCAGAATCGCCGCGCTGGCTCGCCCACCACGGCTACGCCGCCGAAGCCGAGCGCATCGTCAGCGAGTTGGAGAAGAAAATCGAAGCCGACGGCGTCGTGCTGGCGCCGCCGGAGATCATCGCCGGTGAGGCCGAGCGTAAGGCCGGCGCCTGGACCGAAATGTGGAATCCGATCTATCGCAGCCGCACCATCATGCTGGTGATCTACAATTTGTTTCAGACCGTCGGCTATTACGGCTTTTCCAGTTGGGTACCGACGCTGTTGATCTCGCAGGGAATAGGCGTCACCAGATCGCTCGCCTACACCTTCATCATCGCGGTGGCGAATCCGATCGGGCCGCTGATCGGCGTCTATTTCGCCGACCGTTTCGAGCGA
>JASHXZ010000745.1 GCA_030043285.1 Xanthobacteraceae bacterium
TGGCCGAGGACGAGCGCCGCGCCCTCACCGATTCGATGAGCGCGCAGGCGCGGCCGCGGATCGCGATCGCCGAGGCGCTGCGCAATCACTGGTTCGAGATCTGGTATCAGCCCAAGATCGATCTCAAGCGCAAATGCCTGGCCGGCGCTGAGGCGCTGGCGCGCATCCGCCATCCCGATCTCGGCGTGCTGCTGCCGGGCAGTTTTCTCCCCGATGTCGATGAAGGTTCGATCGTCGAACTCGCCCAGCATGCGCTGTTGGCGACGCTGTGCGACTGGTCGATGTTCGAGGAGGCGGGCTTCAATCTGCATCTCGCCATCAACGTGCCGGTCGGCGTGCTGTTGAAGCTGCCGATCGCCAAGCTCGTCACCGAATACCGGCCGAAATCGGAGCGCTGGCCCGGGCTGATCGTCGAAGTCACCGAGGATCAGATCGTCCGCGACATCAAACTTGCCCACGAGATCGCCGAGCAGCTTCAAGTCAGCGGCATTCAAATCGCGATCGACGATTTTGGCGCCGGCTATTCGTCGTTCTCGAGTCTGCGCGAATTGCCGTTCGCCGAATTGAAGGTCGACCGCTCGTTCGTGCTCGGCTGTGCGACCGACGCCACCAACGCGGCGATCTGCCAGACCGCGATCGATCTCGCCCACCGCTTCGGCAGCGCCGCCGTCGCCGAAGGCGTCGAAAGCCAACCCGATCTGCAGGCGCTGATAGTGATGGGCTGCGATTTCGGCCAGGGCGTTTTGATCGCGCCGCCGATGCCGAAGGAGCGCTTCCTCGAGCTTCTGCGCCGGCGCATGAACGCGCCCCGCGGCGCCTCAGCCAAGGCGGCGGCGCCGACCGGCAAGCCGGTCGGGCGCGTGGCGTAAGGCGTGTCTCGTCGGCGCGTTATTTCCGCGCCGGCTCCTTGAACGGCGGCGTCATGCCGTCGGGCAGCGGTACGCGGAAGGTGTTGAGCGTCATCGACACCATGGCGTAGTAGCCCAATATGCCGACCAGCTCGACCGTGCCGGCGTCGCCCAGAACCTTGCGCAGGCGATTGTAGCTCGGCTGGCTGACGCGCTTGTCGGCATAAAGCTCCTTGGCGAAGTCGTAAACCGCAAGCTCGTCGCGCGGCGCCTTTTTCGGCCGGCGGCCGGCCTGGATATCGCGGATCGTGTCCGGCTTGACGCCCTGCTTTTCCGCCATCGGCGCGTGCATCGCCCATTCGTATTGCGCCTTCCAAAGCTGCGCCGTCACCAGGATGGCGAACTCGGAGAGCCGCGGCGGCACGCTGGTCTTGAAACGCACGTGGCCGCCGAGCTTTTGCGCAAGCTCCCCAAAGGCCGGCGAATGCAGATAGACGGCGAACGGGCCGGACATCTTGAACTGCCCGCGCGGCCCGGACTTGATCGATTCGGCGAGCGCAAGCTGCTCGGCGGAGAGCGTCGCCTCCGACAATTCCGGCAGGCGCGGCGATTGCATGCTTTTGGCCATGGTGGTCCTCCCTAGCGGCGTCTTTTGCTTTTGACGGAAGTTTTTCGTGCAGATTTCGGCGGCGCGCGTTTGGCGCCGGTCTTGGCGCCAGCTTTGGCGCGCGCACCACTCGTGCGCTGCGCTGCCGTCGGCGCCGGCATCAGCCCGGCTTTTTCGATCTGGCGCACCCAATAGTCCCAGGCGCGGTTGGTCGAGGGCGGCCGCGATTGGTGCGCTGCCGTGAGCTTGGCCTCGCCAGGCGAGAGCGCATCGACGTGGCCGTGCGCCATGGCTTGGCTCTGCAGCCGGGCATTGTCGCAAGTGAACACGGTGCGGAACGTCAGCTCGCGCAAACTGGTGCCGGCGACGGTGGCGCCATGGCGGCGCATCAGCACGGTCCAGTGCGAGCCGAGTGCGCGGGCCAGCGAGGCGCCTTCCTCGGGTTTGACCACCAGCATGTTGGTGTCGCCGAACTCATCGCGCTGGTCCCAGAACTGCACCTTGCCCATCACCGCACCGAGGTGAAACACCGGCACGATCTCCTGTCCGGAAATCGCATAAGGCAGCACCGCGTGGGCATGATGATGGACGACCGCATGAACGTCGGGCCGCGCCTTGTAGATTTCGCCGTGGATCACCTTCTCGCTGTACAGCCGGTAATCGGTGGGCCGCACCGGTTCGGAATCCAGCGTCAGCTCGACCAGGTCGGCGACTTCGGCCAATTCAGGGGCGCGATGGCGGGGAATAAAGTAGCGCTGCGGATCGTGCGGGTGACGCACGCTGACGTGGCCGAACGCATCGAGCACTTTCTCATTGGCAAGGATGCGCGTCGCCACGATCAGTTCGTGCAAAATTTCAGCAAGCACATCGGCCATTCAGTGTCTCCGGTTGCTCAATCGAGGAGGGACATTCACTTCCGCGCGACGAGGTCGATCAGCGCTGACATTCCCGCATGGGCGCTGCCTTCGCTGATCACGCCGTCATGCTCGCGGACGTCGGCCGAAGCCATGTCGCCAAAGCCGTCCTGAAAGATCGCGCGCGTGTACATGAGCTCGGCCTTCGGCGGACCGCCGGTGCGGTAATTGAGCTGCTCCGGTCGATAGCCCTGCATCAAGAGCAGCCCGCCAGGTTTTAGCGCGCGCTTGAGATGTTGGAAAAACGCCGGCCGCTCCGTCGGGGCGACGAAGATGAAGATCGCCGCGATCACGTCGAAGGC
>JASHXZ010000746.1 GCA_030043285.1 Xanthobacteraceae bacterium
TAAACGACGAGAAAACTGCCAAGCCCGAGCTTGAAGACCGTCGGATCGACGTGCGGCAGCACCAGCGTGCCGAGCGGCACGCCGATGAGGCCCGGCACGACAAACATGCGGACGCGCTTCCACGAAATGTGGCGCCAGATCAGGTGCAGGGTCTGCGCCTGCGACGCCACCGAACAGATGATCGCCAGCGATGCCGCAGCAGCCGGCGGTATGGCATAGATCCAGATACCAAGGGTGGTAATCGCGGTGCCGAAGCCGGTCAGCCCGTTGACGATGCCGCCCGCCAGCGCGCCGCAAAACACGATAATGATCTGAGCTAACCCCATCGACCCCTGCCCCGGCGCGACCGCGGCACGCGGTCACGCCACCGCTAGCACAAAGGCTGGCGGGCGAGGCAATGGAGTTGGGAGAATCTCAGGTGGGTGCGAGCGCGCCGGGACGCTTTAGTTCCGCCGGGCGGCCGCGCCGATGAGGACGCCGACGCCGATGGCTACGGCCAGCATCAGCAACGGGCGCTGTTTGGTCTGGTCGGCAATGTGATCGACGGCATCGCCGCCGGCCTTCGCACCGGCCTTGACCGCCTGATTGCCGAGCGCGGAGGCCTGGTCGAAGGCCACCTGCTGACCCTTGCGGAGGCGTTCGGCGATGTCGCTGAGGATCGGGCCGATCGTGTCGGCGATGCGATCGCCCGCGGCAGCCGCTTCGGCGGATGCACGCCGGCCGGAACTGCTGCCAAACGCCCTCAGCTCGTTTTGAATGGCGCGCAAATGATCGACGATGGCGCCAAGGCGCGGATCGAAGTCCTTTGGACGAGGCTGAAACATCGGTTCTGTCCCTTCGCGCGATCGCAGGTTTGCCAACCATCCGGATAACAGGGCCGCAACCCAATGGTTCCGGAAATGAACTTTCGCGCGCGCTGGTGCGTTATCGGGCGAATTCCCCCCTACGGAGCCTCCCATGCCGGAAACCCGTTCGCAAAACTCCGATTTCACCCGCGCCTTCAGCGACGCCAAGAACCACGCCTCCAAGGTTGCGGGCGCTGCTTCCGACGCCGCGCAGGACGTTTATGGCCAGGCGCGCGACAGCGCCGGCAAGGTCGCCGACGCTACGACCGATGCGGCCCGCGGCACCGCCGATTCGTTCGAGCAGGCGCTGCGCAACATGGTCGAAAATCAGCCCTACACGGCCGTCGCGATCGCGCTCGGCATCGGCTGGCTACTCGGCAGAACGCATCGGCCGTTCTGATCGGGGATCATGAACATGAATCAGGGACTGGAATGCACCCTGGTCCCTGACGCCCTGATTCCCTGTCACCCCCGCAGCGCCACCGACTGGCCGCCGTCCGCCACGATGGTGGCGCCGTTGATGAAGCGCCCAGCGTCGGAAACGAGCAGCAGCAGCGGACCATCGAGATCGCGCTCCTCGCCGAAGCGGCCGAGCGGAATTTCGCGCGTCAGTTTTTTGCCTTGCTCGCTGGTCAGATAATCGTGGTTCAGTTCGGTGACGATCCAGCCGGGCGCGATCGCATTGACCCGAACACCCTTGAAGCCGAGCTCGAGCGCCAACGCCTTGGTGACCTGGATGACGCCCGCCTTGGCGGTCGCATAGGCAATGACGCCCTTGTCGACGTTGAGCCCGAGCACCGAGGCGATGTTGACAATGGCGCCGCCCTTGCCGGCCGCCAGCATGCGGCGCGCCGCTTCCTGCGACCAATAGAACACAGCATCCAGATTGGTCGACAGGATGCGCCGCCACTCCTCTTCGGCGAGCTCGACGGCGCGCCCGGAATGGGCCACGCCCGCATTGTTGACCAGAATGGTAACGGTGCCGAAGGCTTTTTCGGCAGCCTCGAAAGCATCACGCATGGCGGTGCGCTCGCGCACGTCGGCCTCGACCGCGACCGCCCGGCCGCCGGCCTGTTCGATGCGCGCCTGGACGGCGGCGAGCCGGTCGGCGCGGCGCGCCACCAGCACGACCGCGGCGCCATTCTCCGCCAAGACCTCGGCAAAACGTGCGCCGAGGCCGCTCGAGGCGCCGGTCACCAGCGCCACAGTGCCGCGTAGATCGAAAATACCAGGCGCCGCCATCTTGGTGTACCCATGCCGCCCGCGCGTTGCCGCGCCATCCCATTGCGAAGCCGAACAATTGCGGGAATTAATGCCGCGATCAAGTTTTGGCGCCCGCGCGGCTGCCAGTGTTCGAAACGAGGATGCAATGGGTTTTCTGGACCAGCGGCAGTGGATGGCGAGCCTGGAGCAGCAGGGCGAGTTGCGGCGGATCAAGGCCGAGGTCGACTGGGACCGCGAGATCGGCGCCGTCACCCGCCGGACGCTGGAGAAGAAAGGCCCGGCGCTGCTGTTCGAGAACATCAAGGGCTATCGGGACGGCCGCTGCACCAGATTGTTCGCCAGCGGCCTCGGCGCCCGCTCCCGGCTGGCGCTGGCGCTCGGCTTCCCGCGCGACACGCCGAACCGCGAGCTGGTGCAGCACGTCATGCAAAAAAACCGCGAGGCCATACCGCACGTGATGGTGGATGGCGGCCCGGTAAAAGAAGTCATCGTCACGGGCGAGGCGATCGATCAGACCGAATTTCCGGTGCCGAAATGGCACTACCTCGAAGGCGGCCGCTACATCCACACCTTCTCGTCGATCGTCACCAAAGACCCCGACACCGGCGTGATGAATGTCGGGATGTACCGCGGCATGATCGGCACGAAGAACACCGCGCCGTTCCTGCTCATCAAGGGCGGTCAGCACTGGGGCGCCCATTTCGTCAAATGGGCCGCGCGCGGACAGCCGATGCCGGTCGCCTGCGTGATCGGCTGGGATCCGATCATGTCGTTTCTGTCTGGCTCGCCGCTGCCCGCGGGTGTCTGCGAGTGGGACACGATGGGCGCCTATCGAGGCGAACCGGCGCAGCTCGTGCGCTGCGAGACCGTCGACCTGGCGGTGCCGGCGGGCGCCGAGATCGTCATCGAAGGCACCATCAGCGACGATCCGGCGACTTATGAGAGCGAAGGTCCGTTCGGCGAATTCACCGGCTACGTCTCCGATCTGCCGACGCCGCGGCCCACCATGCGGATCACGTGCATCACGCACCGCCACGATCCGATCTTTTGCGGCTCGCTGGAAGGCACCTTGCCGGGCTCGTACAGCGAGAACAGCGTCATGTCGTCGGTGCAGCGCGCCGCCATCGCCTGGAATATTTTGAACACCGCCGGCATTCCGGGCGTACTCGACGTGTTTGCGCCGCCGATCACCAACGGCGTCAATTTACGCGTTCAAATAAAAAAGCATTATCAGGGCCAGCCCAAGCAGATCGCCGCGGCGTTGTGGGGCAACAGCGCGGCGCAGTACCGCTACAAAAACGTCACCGTGGTCGAGGAGGACATCGATCCGGCCGACAACGAGCAGGTCGAATGGGCGTTCGCGCACCGAGTCAATGCCGGCGAAGGCGGCGTGGTGATCTTTCCAGGAATCTTTGGCTCGCCGATCGATCCGTCCACGCCGATGGAAGACCGCGACGTGGCGCAGCTCGGTACCGGGCTGTGGAACCGCATGCTGATCGACGCCACGCGCTCCTGGAAGAACCCGCGCCGCGCCCAATGGGGCGGCGAACGCTTTCCGCCAACGGTCCGGCCCGCCGCCGAAGATGAGACGCGCGTTAAAAGGCGCTGGTCGGAGTACGGGCTGGAGAATCTTTAGCCAGGCCCGCGAAGAAACGACTCGTCATTGCGAGCGAAGCGAAGCAATCCAGGGGCCGGATGCACCGATTCCTGGATTGCTTCGCCGCCCCTTCGGAACTCCTCGCAATGACGCTAGCGGCGTCACGATCCAGAAAGCCGGTGCGGCAGCCACGTCGCCAGCCCGGGCAAGAACCACAGTGCCAGCAGCATCGCGAGCTGGATCAGCACGAACGGGATGATGCCGACGTAAATGTGCCGGGTGGTGACCTCCGGCGGCGCGACGCCGCGCAGATAAAACAAGGTCGGGCCGAGCGGCGGGTGCATGTAGGAGGTCTGCAGATTGACCGCCATCATGATGCCGAGCCAGACCGGATCGACACCGGGCATTTGCAGCAGCACCGGCGCCACGATCGGCACCACCACAAAAATGATCTCGAACGCATCCATCACAAAGCCGAGCAGGAACAGCGCCAGCATCACGGCCAACACGGCGCCGGCGACGCCGCCCGGCAGATGCGTCAAGGTTCGCTCCACCATGACGTCGCCGCCGAGGCCGCGGAACACCAGGCTGAACAGCGTCGCGCCGATCAGGATCAGAAAGATCATGCTGGTGATCTGCGTGGCGCGCAGCGCCACCGGCAGCAGGAGATTTTTGCGGCCGGCGCGGACCGCCGCGAGCAGGATCGAGCCGACCGCGCCGACCGACGCGGCCTCGGTCGGCGTCGCCATGCCGCCGAGAATTGAGCCGAGCACGGCGAGAATGAGCGCGATCGGTGCCACCAGCACCGCGCCAAAGCGGCGCAACGTTTGCAGGCCGGCATTGCTCGGCGGCGTGTTGCCCTCGACCGGCGCCGCGGCAGCAACCGGCGGCAGCTTGTTTGGAAATACCAGCGCGGTCGCGATCAAATACAGCATGTAACAGAGCACCAGCACCAGGCCGGGAATGAGCGCGCCGGCAAACAGGTCGGCGACCGAAACGGTCTGCGGCGCGAAATTGCCCTGCGCCAATTGCGCGGCCTGATAGGAATTGCTGAGCTGGTCGCCGAGCAGGACCAGCACCGTCGCGGGCGGAAAGATTTGCGCCAAGGTGGCGGTGGCGGCGATCGTGCCGGCCGCGACTGCCTTGTCGTAGCCGTGGCGCAGCATGGTCGGCAGCGCGATCAACCCCATGGTCACCGCGGTGGCGCCGACGATGCCCTTGGCGGCGGCGAGCAGCACGCCGACGATGATCACCGCGATGCCGAGGCCGCCGGGCAGCCGGCCGAACAGTTGGCCCATCGCGGCCAGCAGGTCCTCGGCGACCTGGGAGCGCTCCAGCATCACGCCCATGAAGATGAACAGCGGGATGGCGAGCAGCACGTCGTTGGTCATGACGCCGAAGATGCGCTCCGGCAGCGCGCCAAGGAGCGCCAGCGGCAGCACGCTGGCGGCCGCACCAGCAGCGGCAAAGATGAGCGACACGCCGGCCAGCGTCAGCGCCACCGGATAACCGGCGAGCAACAGCACGCAGACGGCCATGATCAGCGCGATGGCGAGAATTTCCGGCAGCATCGTCGCGGCCTATTCGGCGCTGCGAGGCCGCGATCCGGCCAGCACGAGTGCGGCGCGCAGCACCTGCGCTATGCCTTGCAGTCCGATCAGCAGCGCGAAAATCGGAATCAGTGTCTTAAGCAGATAAACGAACGGCAGGCCGCTCGCCTCACGCGAGCGTTCCAGAATAGCCCAGGAGCGTTCCACGTACGGTAACGACAGCGCAGCGACCGCCGCCGCAAACGGCAGCAGGAACAGAAGCGCGCCGAGGAGATCGACCAGCGCGCGCGTGCGCGGCCGCGCCTGCGCGTAGAACACGTCGACGCGGACATGGCCGCCGACCTGTAGCGTCCAGGCCGCCGCCAGCATGAACAGGCCGGCATGCGCATAAAGCACCGATTCCTGTAATTTGATCGAACCGATGCCGAACGCGTAACGCATCAGCACCACGGCGAACTCAGCCAGCACCGCATAGAGGCAGCACCACAGCGCGGCGCGGCCGATCGCCGCCGTGAAGCGGTCGATGGCATCGGCGGTGCGGCGGGCGAACTCGCCCAGCTCGTTGCCCATGGGTTCCTGCGATGTGACAGGTTCAATCGCGATGCACTATAATGCGCCATGGGCCGGCGCGAAGCGGGCGCCCGCCGAACAACGTTAATGCCGAGACGACCGCAATGCCCCA
>JASHXZ010000747.1 GCA_030043285.1 Xanthobacteraceae bacterium
CGGCGAGGAAAAGCTGATGGCGTTGGCCTCGATCAACGGCAGCCGCGCCAGCGCGCCGAAATTGCAGAACATGCCGGCGATGCTGAGCGCGCCGCGGCTCGCCTGGCCGAGCGGATTTTCGGTGCGCACCGCCGCCGCGAGCTCGCGCCGCCAGGCGTAGATCACGACCACCGGCACCACCGCAAAGGCCGAGCGGAAAAACACCACCTCGCCGATCGGATAGCGCGCCCCGAGATAACGGATCAGCGCCGACATCACGGCGAACAGCACCGCCGAGACGAGCTTGAGCGCAATGCCTTTGCCGGTCTTCATAAGATGTTCATGAGATCAAGCTGATTGGGCTCAAGCCATCGTGCCGCACGGTTCAATCTTTCTTCTTCGGCGGCGGCCTGGGCCCTTGGCGCGGCGGCAGCGAGGCGATGTAGAGTGCGATCGCCGCGCGATCTTGCGCGCTGAGCAAGGAGGTATTGCTGATGACGTCGGTCATGGCGCCGCCGGCATAATCGCCGGACGGCTCCGAACCATCATCGAGAAAACTGGCGATGTCTTTTTCCGACCAAGGATCCGTGGCGTTGTCGCCTTGCCGTAAGCCGACCGGCGTGATGTTCGGCACCCAGTCCTTGCCGTCCGGCGTCGGGCCGCCGGCGAAGCGCTCGCTCTCGATGATGCCGCCCAGGATATTGCGCGGGCTGTGGCATTCGGCGCAGTGGCCGGGCCCGTTCACCAGATAAGCGCCGCGATTGTACTGCGCCGACTTGGATGGATCCGGCACGAACGGCCCGCCATGCAGGAACAAGAGCTTCCAGATGCCGACCAGCCGCCGAATGCCGAACGGGAAGGCGAGATCGTGATGGCGCGACTTGCCCGCCACCGGCGGCAGCGTCTTGAGATAGGCGAATAGATCGCGCACATCGTCGAGCTTCATGTGCCGGTATGACGCATAAGGAAATGCCGGAAACAGATGATGGCCGCCGGGCGTCGTTCCGTCCCAGAGCGCGGTGACGAAATTGGCCTCGCTCCAGCGTCCGATGCCGTCGCGCGGATCCGGCGAGATGTTCGGCGCGTAGAACGTACCGAACGCGGTGGGCAGCGCCAAACCGCCGCCGAGCCGCGTGCGGTCGACCTTGTCGGGATCTTTGTTCGGCACGGCATGACAAGAGGCGCAACCGCCGGCGTCGAACATGGTCTTGCCGTTGGCCACTTTCGGCGTGTAGGCCGGCAGCGCCGAAGCCGGCACGGTTTGCGGGATGGTCAAGATCCAGAACGCCGCGAAGGCCGCGACAACCACGATGGCCGCGACGATCACGAGCGCTCGCCATCGCTGCCGCATCATTTGCTCTCCGAACTCTGTGCGCCAGCCGACGCCATGCCAATCATTCGAACAGCGCCACCGCGCGGGTCCAGCCAGCGGAACCGTCTTTCACCTTGAAGGGAAAGCACGCTACCGTAAAGCCGTGGTCGGGCAGCTTTTCGAGGTTGCACAGCTTTTCCATGTGGCAGTAGGGGATCTCGCGCCCCGCCTTGTGGCCTTCCCAGATGATCGACGGATCGCGCGTTTCGAGCCAGCGCTTGCGCATGTGCACGAACGGCACGTCCCAGCCCCAGGCGTCGATGCCGGCGACCCGTACGCCGCGCGAGGTCAGATACAACGTCGCTTCGCGGCCCATGCCGCAGCCGGCGGTCAGATACTCCTCGGTGCCGACGCATGCGCTGGCGCGCGTGTTGACCAGCACGATGTCGAGCGGTTTCAGGTCGTGCCCGATGCGTGCAAGCTCGGCCTCGACCTCGGCGGCGCTGACGACGTGACCGTCCGGCAATTTGCGGAAGTCGAGCTTGACGCCGGGTCGGAAGAACCAGTCGAGCGGCACCTGGTCGATGGTCAGCATCGGCTTGCCGTCGACCGAGTGCGACTGGAAATGGATCGGCGCATCCATGTGGGTGCCGTTGTGGGTCGTCAGCTGCACCTGTTCGATGGCCCAGCCTTCGCCTTCCGGCAGATCTTGCGGCTGCAATCCGGGAAACAGCTCGCACAACAGCGGCGCAGTTTCCGCGTTGCTGCGGTATTCGATCTTCGGCCGCATGAATGGCGGATCGTAGACGGTGTCGTTGTCGAGCGGCGACGACAGGTCGATCATCCGGCTGGGCAACCTCATGGCTTCATTCCCTCATCATGCGTGCGTCAGATATTGCAGTTTATCATGACGATTGTGGCGGGTGGGCTTGTCAATCCCGCTTGCGCGCGGCTAAACGGCGAAAGCCGAGTGATGGCCTTGAGGAGACCGCATGAGCGAGCAATGGAATAAGTACGAGCGCACCGCCGCGCGCCGTCACGGCCGGCCTGGCCGCGAAGTCCGGCCGACCAGCATCACGGTCGACATTCACTCCCATGTCGGCGTGCCCGAAGCGGCGAAATTCGTTGAGCCCTACCTCGATTGGGCGACGGTGCCGCTCGCCCATTTCGCCGCGCCCGAGACCAGGGCGCTTTCGGCCAAGCAGGAAGCCGACATCCGCGCCTGCTTCGGCCTCGACCGCCGGCTCGCCGATCTCGATGCCATGGGCATCGACGTGCAGATGATCGCGCCGCCGCCGCCGCAATGCTACTACACCGTGCCGCTCGACATCGCGGTCAAGGCGACGCGGCTTGTCAACGACGGCATCGCGGCCTTCTGCGCGCAAAAGCCGGATCGGCTCAAGCCGTTCGGTGCGGTGCCGATGACCGACGGCGCCGAGGCCGCCAAGGAGCTCGAGCGCTGCGTCAAGACGCTCGGCTTTACCGGCGTGGAAGTCCTCACCAACGTTGCCGGCAAGGAACTGTCCGATCCGGCCTTCGCGCCGTTCTGGAAAAGGGCTGAAGAGCTCGGCGTGCTGGTCATGATTCATCCGAACGGCTTTACCGAGGCGTCGCGGCTGTCGCGGTTCTATTTCAACAACGTCCTCGGCAACCCGTTGGAGACGACCATCGCGCTGCATTATCTGATCTTCGACGGCGTGTTGGCGCGGCATCCCAAGCTGAAGATCCTTGCCGTGCATGGCGGCGGCTATCTCGGCGCCTATCCGGGCCGCATCGACCATGCCTGGGGCGCGCGCTCCGACAGTCACGGCGAGCTCAACGAGCCGCCGACCACCTATCTTAAGCGCGTCTATGTCGACACCGTCGTGTTCACGCCGCAGCAGCTCGCCGATCTGGTGCGCACGTTCGGCGCCGATCACGTGCTCATGGGCACCGATTATCCCTACGACATGGCCGAGTACGATCCGCTCGGCCACATCGTGGGCGTCGAGGGTTTTGATGCCGCGACCATTGCGGCGCTCGCCGGCGGCAACGCCAAGCGGTTGTTGGGCCTATAGGGGCTGGAAGGAGCGACGAAAACCGGAACGCTTTATTGTTCGACGGCGCCGCCCGGTTGAATGATTTGCGTACCCTTTTCGTCCGGGACGAAGTCCATTGGGACGTTGATCGTGTGACCGCAGCCGATCACGGTCCAAGTCTCCCGCCATGGCCGCCGCGGCTTGCCCGGACCGGGATCGGGTAGCGGCGGTTTTGACAGGCCAAAGCCCTCGAACTTGGTGTTTTTCACGTCAAAAACCTTGCAGTCTTTCGCCACCAGTTTGGCGCCAACATAAGCGTACATCGGACCGTCGCGTTGCAACACCAGGTCAGCGGCAGTTGTTCCCGGAAGCCCGATAACCGTGTTGATCTTTTCGTCGCCACCGGCGAAAAAAAACAGATTCAACATCGTA
>JASHXZ010000748.1 GCA_030043285.1 Xanthobacteraceae bacterium
TTCCAAGCCGGAGCAGCCGATGTCGATCTCGTTCTTCGACTGCTCGGGGCCCAATTCGCGCGGCGTGCATCAGTTATGGTTCTGCGACGGCGAATACGTGCACTGCGCGTCGGGGTCGCGCGATTTCATGCCGACCCATCCGAACGACGATCAGTTCTACCGCTGCGTCGACGTGCGCAATCCGTCGAAGCCGGTCGAAATCGGCCGCTGGTGGATGCCGGGCACGCGCCAGGGCGACAACGTCAGGCCGCCGGGGCGCCATCAGCTCGACAAGGGTTTTCGCGCCCATAACACCAACGTCTATCCGCAGCGCGGCGACCGCTGCTATCTCGCCTATATCGACGGCGGCATGTTCGTGCTCGACATTTCAGACAAGGCGAACCCGAAAAAGATTTCGCAGTGGACCAATTCGCCGCCCTATACCGGCTTCATGCACACCATCGTGCCGCTGTTCGACCGCGGCCTGATGCTGGTGACCGACGAGTCGACCGAGAACAACGCCAAGGACTGGCCGAAGCTGATCTGGATCCTGGACGCGCGCGACGAGACCAATTTGGTGCCGATCGCGACCTGCCCGATGCCCGACCACACCATCTACGCCAAGGCCGGCCGCTTCGGCGCCCATAACATCCACGAGAACGTGCCGCTGCCGACGGCCTGGCAGTCCGACCAGATCGTGCTCGGCACGTTCTTCAACGGCGGCCTTCGCGCCTACGACGTCTCCAATCCGTATCAGCCGAAAGAAGTCGGCGTCTTCATGCCGCCGGCGCCAACCGGCGCGCCGACCGGCACCATCCAGATGAACGACGTGTTCGTCGACGAGCGCGAAATTGTTTACGCCGTCGACCGCCACGTCGGCGGGCTGTACATTTTGGAGATGGATTTTTGATCATGTTTCATCCTCATCCTGAGGTGCGCGCAAAGCGCGCCTCGAAGGATGCAGGCCGAGGCGCCGCGGCCTCGCCCTTCGAGGCTCGGCGCGGAGCTTGTCATCGGGCCGGCCGAAGGCCGGACCCGTTGGCGCCGAGCGCCTCAGGGTGAGGAGTGACGGCTGTAGAAGACCATGCTCGATCTCTTCCCCTCGCGCGAGGCCGGGCCGTTCGGGCGGCGGCAGAAGCGTGAGCGCGGCGCCAAGATTCCGGTCTCCGTCGTCACCGGTTTTTTGGGCGCCGGTAAGACCACGCTGCTTCGCCGCTTTCTCGGCTCGCCGCAGGGCGCCGGCACCGCGGTAATCGTCAACGAGTTCGGCGCCGTCGGCATCGACGATGCGCTGGTGCGCGGCAGCGCCGACGAGACCGTGCTGCTCGGCAATGGTTGCGTGTGCTGCGTCACGCGCAGCGATCTGCAGCTGGCGCTGCGGCGCCTCGTCTTCGACCGCGAGCACGGCAGCGTGCCGCCGTTTGCCCGCGTGGTGATCGAGACCAGCGGCCTCGCCGATCCGGGGCCGATCCTCCAGACCTTCTCGACCGACCGCGCGCTCGGCGGCGAATTTCACGTCGACGCGGTGCTCGCGGTAATCGATGCGGTGAATGGCGAGGCCAACCTCGCCGCTGCCGAGGCGCGCAAGCAGATCATCCTCGCCGATCGCATCGTCATTTCGAAGACCGATCTCGCCGACGCCGCGGTGGTGGAAACTTTGCAAGCCCGCTTGCGGCAACTCAATCCGCGCGCCGCGATCGACGTGGCGATCGCTGGTGCGCTCGACCCGGAGCGCATCGTTGTGCCGGCGAGTACCGAGCGCTCCGGCTTTGTCGCCGAGGCCGAGCATTCCGACGGCATTGCGAGCTTCGTCATCGAAGTGGCCGAGCCGATGGCGTGGCCGACTTTTGCGCGTGCCATGGAAACGCTAACGGCCTTGCGCGGCGCCGACCTTCTGCGCGTAAAGGGTTTGCTCAACGTCGCCGGCTGCCGCGGGCCGGTGGTCGTGCAATATGTCCAGCATCTGGCGCATCCGCCGGTCGAGCTGGAGACCTGGCCTGACGCCAACCGCAACAGCCGCATCGTGTTCATCACGCGCGGTATCGCGGAGCGCCAGGTGCGCGATTTGTTTGCCGCCGTGGCGGCGCTCGCCACGGCTTAACGCGGCGATTCATTTCCTTGTCATCATCCGCGCAAGCGGACGATCAAGGAATCGTTGCGCGTGCGGTGTTTACTGGATGCCCCGCCCTTGCGGGGCATGACAAGTGAAAACGTGCGTTCCCGTGAGCTTCGTACGCTGCTGCGGCCGGTTTTCAGGTGACGGCGATGATGCTATCGTTGCGGGAAACATGCACGGCGGCAGGGGGAGACGATGTCAGGCATTCAATCGGCACCAAAGCCTTTGCAGATCACCGCGGCGGTGATCGGCAACGCGCTCGAATGGTACGACTTTCTGGTCTTCGGCTTCTTCACGGTGATCATCGCACGCCTGTTCTTTCCCGCGACCAGCGAATACGGCTCGATCCTGCTCACCACCGCGACCTTCGGCGTCGGCTTTTTCATGCGTCCGGTCGGCGGCATTTTTCTCGGCATCTATGCGGATCGCCGCGGCCGCAAGGCGGCGCTGCTCCTGGTCATCGCCCTGATGACGGTCGCGATCGCGCTCATCGCGTTCGCGCCGACCTATGCGGCGATCGGCGTCGGCGCGCCGCTCATCATCGTGCTGGCGCGGCTTATTCAGGGCTTTTCGGCCGGCGGCGAGTTCGCCAGCGCCACCGCGTTTCTGACCGAAAGCGCGCCGCCGTCACAGCGCGGTTATTACGGCTCCTGGCAAATGGTCGGCCAGGGCCTCGCCGTGCTGATCGGCGCGATCCTGGGGACGGTGCTCACCCGGACGCTCACGGCCGACGCGCTCAATAGCTGGGGCTGGCGCATCCCGTTCCTGTTCGGCCTGATCATCGGCCCATTGGGACTTTACATCCGCCGCGGCCTCGATGAGACGTCGGCCTTTTTGCAGGCGAGCCAAAGTCC
>JASHXZ010000749.1 GCA_030043285.1 Xanthobacteraceae bacterium
TGCCGCAGCCCGACGGCCCGAGCAAAACCATGAATTCACCGTTCGGCACGTTAAGCGAAATGCCGTTTACAGCGGGGACCTCGCCGAATTTCTTGACGATGTCCCTGGTCACGACCGCAGCCATTCAACCTCCCGGATTCAACGTGATAACCCCGCCGGCCCCGTCGGGCAGGGCAGCATTATGTGGGGGCAGGCCCGGACCGCACCACGAGAACGCGATCCGGGCGCATGATATCAGGTCCTGCGGGCCCACTTCTTGAAGATGGCTTCGCATCGCTGCGTCGCCATTTTGACTGCATCTTCCGCGGTCGATTGGCCTGTAGCCGTCTTCGTCATCATATCGTTGAGGATGAAGGCATAGTAGATTTCGTCCGTCGCGGGCGTGGCGGGCCCGGGATAGCCCGGAATGGCGGACCACTTGTCCGAGTCCTGCAGGATCGCGAGCTTGGTGGGCGGAGTAGACGTCGGATCGTTCGACAGGATCGGCATCGGCTTGGGCACGAGATTGGCGAAGCAAGGATTGTTGTAGCCCTCGCTCGCCTTGAAGGCTTCCGGCCAGTTGTCTCGGTAATACTTCAAGAACTCGACCGCCGCGTCCTTGTTCTTGGCGAATTTCCAGATGCCGTAGAATTCGGACGCCGCGCCCATGATCTGTTTTGCCGGGCCCTTCGGCGGCTCGATGACGAAGATGTCGTCCGCCAGCTTCTTGTTGGACTGCTGGATCGTCCGGTATGCCGAGATCGGATTGAGGATGTACGAGCCGACGCCGGAGGCGAGGTACTGGTTGTTGCTGGCGTCGTTCCAGGACAGCACTTCCGGCGTCATCGCCTCTTTGTAGAGCGCGGCAACGAATTTGGTCGCTTCGATTGTTTCCTTACTGTTGAGGACGACTTTCTTGCCGGCCTCGTCCTGAATGGCGGCACCGTAGCTCCACAACAGACCGCGCCATGTCGTGCTCGGATCGTTGCTGTGGCCGAGCGAGATGCCGACCGGCTTGCCTTTCGCCTTCAGCTTGGCGCCGCCAATGCGGACGTTGTCCCAGGTATCGGGCTTCATCCCGATCTCGTCCCACAGGGTCTTTTGATACATGCCCGGGAAGTTGATGTAGAAATCGGGGAAGGCCGACCAGGTGCCGTCGTCCGCATTGTAGCCAAGCTGCTTGCCGATGGTGGTGACCTGACCGAACTTCTTCTCGGTCTCCTTGACCAGATCGCCGACGTCGATGAAGAACTTGCGGTAGAGATGCGCGCCGCCGGAGCCGTTGATGCCGAACAGGTCGTGCCCCGACTGCGCCGAGGCTTCCGCGGCCGCACGCGCCGGCACGTCCTGCACCGGAACGTGGTCGACCGTGACCGCGATCTTGTTCTTGTCGCCCCAATCCTTGGCGAACTTGTCGAACCACGTGTCGTATGCGGGAACGAAGTGGCTCCACTGCACGATCGTCAGCGACTTGTTCTGGGCCAACGCCCGCGACACGAACGGCGCCGAAAGGACGGGCGCCAATCCGGCCGCGCCGCCAACGGCGCTGGACGCTTTGAGGAAGCTTCGCCGCGTGACGGAGCGATTGTGTTTATTTCCTCCCGATCCCATCGCACACCTCCTGTGTTGATAGGGCTATGATGATGTCGTCGCTGGAGCTGCTGGGCGCGTGCCGACGATGCGGCGCGGCGGCTGCAGGTGAAGCGATGCGTGATCTGATGCGTGCAGCGCGAACAGGATCTCAGCCGCCCGGCGACGGCTGCGGCGGCTGACTGCAAGGGCGCTGACTTCATCGCTCATTGGCGCGATGCTCGACTGATGACGCTACCCATTCGCGGGAAACATTATGGTTATGCGCCAATAGCAGGGCAACGGCTAAAACGTCACACGGCGCCGCCGGCAAAACGCACACCAAGCGTCCTTTGGCACCGTAGGCAGACTGCGGAGGTGCTATGCTTGGGTGGGATTGTCGGGATTCGTTGGTCATTCGAAATAACGGCGCCACCGACCACCCCTGATAATGGGGTGCTTCGACCTTAACCGATTGTAATAAAAGCACAAAAAAATTTCCATCAGCCCCTTGAAACCACTACGGAGTTTCCGTAGTTTATTGGCATGAAAGCAGTTATCGAAACTCCAATGTTCCTTTCGACGGCCCGCGAGGCCGGCATGTCAGACGACGTCCGAGCGTTCGTTGTTGCAACGATCTCCGACGACCCGATGATGGGCGCTCTGATGCCTGGGACTGGCGGCTGTCGCAAGTCGCGTTTTCCCGGCCGTGGCAAGGGCAAGAGGGGTGGCTATCGAGTCGTTCATTACAATGGTTCGGACGACGTGCCGATCCTGTTGTTGGTCGTGATCGATAAAGGCGAAAAGGACAACCTGAGCCAGGCGGAGCGGAACACGTTGAGGAAATTGGTTCAGACTTACGATACGGAGTACCGCAAAGGGGTGGCCGCGAAAGTCGCGCAATTTAGGGAGGGTGCCTGAGAAAGAGTTTGATATGAACGGCCGCATTCGAGTGGTGCAAATGAGAATAGAAAATGGAGTCTAGGACAATGAGCAAACTGGGTAAGAAGCTGATCGCTGCCGCCGAGCAGGGCGTCGCGATTGCGCGCGGCAAGGCAGACCCCGCGACCTATCGTTTGCATGTGCCCGCAAAGATAGATGTCGGAGCAATGCGCCGAAAGCTTGGCATGACTCAGGAAGAGTTTGCGCTTAAGTACTGCCTCACGCTCGCGCGTGTGCGCGATTGGGAGCAAAGACGGTCGGCGCCGGATAGTGCTGTACGCGCTTATCTCAAAGTTATCGAGAAGGAACCGGAAGCGGTCGAGCGTGCGCTCGCGACAGCATGAATTGAGATTCGCAATGAGCAAGCTGATCAACGACACGCCAGTCTATCACGCCTTCGCATTCAATTCGAACACTGTTGACTACGACATTTGGGTTGGTGTCGGCACGCGCGATGCTATCGCGAAACGCGGTTTGCGAGGCGATGGCTTCGTGCTGTGGTGTCCACACGAATGGCTCGTCGACGGATGGCGAGATAAATGAAGGCATGAAGGCTCACCTCAACGGGCGACTTTTTATTTCAGATTGGTCTGTTCAGTACACGAAGATTCTTCCTTCCATGCCACGGGGCCGCGCAAGCGACGCATGATCGTCGCTCGCCGGTAGCCGAGGTGAACCCGTGTCGCGCTAGCCCAACTTCTTCTTCAACAGCCGCTCGGCATTACCCGAAAAAATCTTGCTCCGATGGGCGGCGGGAATGTCGAGTTGCTTGAGCGCGTCGATCGCCGGCTTGATCGGGCCGAGCGGGGTGTCGGTTGCGAACACCACCTTGTCGGCGCCGAAGAACTCGTAGCCGCAGCGCAGCGCGTGCACGCCGCCGCCGAACATCGCGGTGTCGGCGTAAAAGTCGTGCATGTAGTCGAGATGCGGCCGCTGCAGCGACGGCAGGATTTTCGCGTAATCCTCGTCCGACGTGCGGCTGCCGAGCACGTCGAGGCCCGGGCCGATGCGGCCATCGTAATACGGGATCATGCCGCCGAGATGGTGGGTGATGATTTTCAGCTCGGGATAGCGGTCGAACAGGCCGCAGAACGCGAGCCGCACCATGGCGACCGAGGTGTCGTAGGGCCAGCCGAAGCACCACCACATTTCGAAGCGCGATTTCTGCTCGGCGGCGTAATCCGGCATGGCGGCGGTGCGCGCCGGATGCAGCCAGATCGGCCGGTCGAGTTGCGCCATGGTGGCGAACAGCGGCTCGAACGCCGGTTCGTCGAGCGGCCGGCCGGCGAGCGGGGTGAAAATCTGCACGCCGGCGGCGCCGAGATCCTTGATGGCGCGTCGCGCTTCCTCGACCGAGCCCATCACGTCGGTCAACGACAGTGCCGCGACAAAGCCGGCAAAGCGGTCGGCATGTTTGGTGCACAGCTCCGCCATGGCATCGTTGGCGATGCGGGCCAGCGCCAAGCCCTGTCCCGGCGTGGCGAAATCCTCGATCGGCGGATTGGGCAGCGACACCACCTGGCGGTAATCGCCGAACTCGTCCATCTCGCGAAACCGCGCATCGAGATCGTGGATCTTGCGCACGTTGCGCAGCCGTGCGGCGATATTGCCGAGCTTCGGCGCCACTTTGTTCATCTCGTCGAGAAAGCGCGCCGGCGAGATATGGCAGTAAAAGTCGATGAGCGTGTCGGCGCTCATGGTGAATTCCTCCAGGGCGAATAGCGAATGGTGGGATTTCTTTTATTCGCTGTTCGCCATCCGCCTCACGTGAGCACCCGCACCGGCTTGCCGTCCAAGAATGCGGAAATACCCTCGACCACGCCGGCGAAATAGGCCCGGTAGTTCTGCTCGGACACATAGCCGAGATGCGGGGTGATCACGACGTTGTCGATTCTGCGCAGCGGATGGTCGAGCGGCAGCGGCTCGATGTCGAACACGTCGAGCCCGGCGCCGGCGATTTTATGGTCGCGCAGCGCGGCGAGCAGCGCCGCCTCGTCGACGATCGGGCCGCGCGAAGTGTTGATCAGATAGGCCGACGGCTTCGTCAGGCCGAGCTCGCGGCCGGTCACCAGGCCGCGCGAGCGGGCGGAGAGCACCACATGGATGGTGATGAAATCGGATTGCCGGAACAGCTCGTCCTTGCTGACATAACCGACGCCGACGTCGCGGCATTTCTCTTCCGTAAGATTCTGGCTCCAGGCGATCACCTTCATGCCGAACGCCTTGGCGATGGCGGCGGTGCGGGTGCCGAGCTTGCCGAGGCCGAGAATGCCGAGCGTGAGGCCGTCGAGGTCGGCGCCGACAGTGCTTTGCCACACTGCGCCGGCATGCAGCCGGGCGTTCTCGTAGCCGATGTGCCGCGTCAGTTCGAGCATCAGCCCGATGGCGATTCCGGAGGTCGGGTTGCCGAACGAGCCGGTGCCGCACACGGTGACGCCGCGCGCCTTGGCCGCCTCGACGTCGATCGAGGCGTTGCGCGCCCCGGTCGTGATCAGGAGCTTGAGCTTCGGCAGCGCCTCGATCACTGCGCGCGGAAACGCGGTGCGCTCGCGCATGGCGACCACGATCTCGAAGTCGCTAAGCGCCGCGATCACCTTGTCGGCGCCGCCGAGATGCGCGTTGAAAACCTGCGGCTCGACTTTGCCCTTCAGCGCCGACCAATCGGCGAGCTTGAGGACGACGTTCTGATAATCGTCGAGAATTGCGCAACGCATGGCCATAATTCTTCCACCCTGAGTCGGAACCCAGGGGTGCTTCTAGAGCATGCTGGCGTGGAAAAGAAGTAATCCCTCGTCCTGAGGCGCCCGCGCGAAGCGCGGGCCTCGAAGGACGAGGAGGGTAGGTGGGTTACGCGCGGCGTTCGGCGAGGGTCCGCGGGGTCGACGCGGGCGAGGCGGCCGACTGTCCCGGCCTCGGGGCGAGCGAACCATACTTGGCGTGCCATTTCGGGCCGGGTCCACGCATGTAGTGCAGGTCGGGCCGGTACGCGCCGCCGCCGCCCGCCACGCTTCGCTGCAGCTCTCGGATCGTCTTGGTCAGATTTCGCCACATGGAACGCTCCCGTTGCCGTTCGGCCGGGCCCTTTTTGGGTCGTCGCTCCCCGTCATTCGGTTCACGCCCTCGATCAGCTGATGCTGTCGGCGGCGCCCGTCGTTTTCAAACGCCCGCTTATATATTTTCAAACGTGCGTTTGACTACAATTATCGCCGAGAAATCACTAAAATTTGGTGCGATTTAGGCACGCTCGGAAGGAAAACGGGATCAAGCTTGAGGAACTCTTACTTCATTCACCTCATCCAGAGGCGGCCGCGAAGCGGCCCTCGAAGGATGTAGGCCCCAGCGCCCCGGCCTTCACCCTTCGAGGCTCGGCGCGGAGCTTGTCATCGGGCCGGCCGAAGGCCGGACCCGTTGGCGCCGAGCGCCTCAGGGTGAGGATGACGAGACAAATCCGTTCCCGGAACTCCTTGCCGCCGGCCCCAAGCGTCGTTACATCAGCGCAACATTTCCCCAAAAAGCTGCGCCTTGCGTTCAGCGCCAGCCGCGTATGTCGGCCTCAAGCGGCGGCGGGCGGGCGGAAGGCGGCTAACCGGATCGGAACATGGC
>JASHXZ010000750.1 GCA_030043285.1 Xanthobacteraceae bacterium
CTTGGCGCCCGCGATGATGGCTTCGGCCTCTTGCTCGGCCTCGTGGCCTTTGCGCTCGAACTCGGCGAGCAGCGCCTCGGCTTCCTGGCGCAGCCGGGCCGCTTCGTCGAGCTCGGACCTGATCCGCGCTTGCCGCTCGTCGAGCGACGTCACCAACTTCCGGTGCACGCCCAGATAGGCGAGCAGGCCGAGGAAGCAGATAAAGCCGATGGCAACCCAGGCTTCGGGGGCGGGCATGTTCACACCTCAGCGCTTGGGGAGATTGTGCACCGCGGCGGCGACGTCCTCGGCGGCCGGCGCTTTGCCGACCAGGCGTTCGACGATGGCGGCTGCGGTTTCGGCCGCGATCGCGCCGACGCTTTCCATGGCGGTCGCACGCTTTGACGCGATCGATCGGTCGGCGGCGGCGAGGCGCTCGTGCAGCTCCGCTTCCAGGCGCTTGTTGGTCTCGTCGGCGGCCGCCGCCTCGCTCTCACGCGTCGTATTGGCGATGGCCTGGGCGCGGCCGCGCGCGTCGGCCAGCGCCTTCTCGTACGCGGCGTGCGCGGCGTCCGAGCGCTCCTTGAGCTGCTGTGCCGCCGCAACGTCGTCGGCGATGCGCTTGCTCCGCTCGGCGAGAATCCCGCCGATGCGCGGCACCGCCACCCGCGCCATCAGCGCGTAGAGCAGGACGAAAGTCAGCACCAGCCAGACGAACTGCGAGGGATAGTACTGCGTCTCGAACGGCGGAAACTTACCCTGCCCCGCAGGGGCCTCGGTATGTGCGTTGGTCGCGGCCATGATCGCGAATAATCAGAATTGATAGAGCAGCAGGAGCGCGATCAGCAGCGAAAAGATGCCGAGCGCTTCGACGATGGCGAAGCCGAAGATCAAGTTGCCGAACTGACCTTGCGCCGCCGACGGATTGCGCAGCGCGGCCGCCAGGTAATTGCCGAAGATCAGGCCGACGCCGATGCCGGCACCGCCCATGCCGATACAGGCGATACCGGCGCCGATCAATTTTGCGGCGGTTGCGTCCATGAGAGAGCTCCTTTTCGAGGTTGGAAGAGACCGGTCCTCAATGGCCCGGGTGTATCGCATCGTTGAGATAGATGCAGGTGAGAATCGCGAACACGTAAGCCTGCACGCAGGCGACCAGCAGTTCGAGCGCGAACAGGATCACCACCATGAAAAAAGGCAGCACGGCGCCGAACCAGCCGAGAATGCCGTAGCCGGCCAGCATGATGATGAAAGCGGCGAAGACCTGCAGCGTGATGTGTCCGGCCAGCATATTGGCGAACAGACGGACGCTGTGGGAGACCGGGCGCGTCAGGAACGACATCACCTCGATCGGCACGATCATCGGCAGAAAATAAACCGGCACGCCCTTGGGAACGAACAGCTTCACGAAGCGCCAGCCGTTGGTCCAAAAGCCGTAGATCACGACGATGAAGAAAACCAGCAGCGCCAGGATCACCGTCACGATCAACTGGCTGGTCACGGTGAACGAGTAGGGAATGAGGCCGATCAGATTGGAGAACAGCACGAACATGAACAACGTGAACACGAACGGCAGAAATTTCATTCCCGCGGTGCCGGTCGAATTGCGCAGCGTGGTGGCCATGAACTCGTAGGACAGTTCCGTGATCGATTGCAGCCGGCCGGGGATGACCGCGCGCCGCGCCGTGGTCCCGATCACCAGCGCCGAAACCAGAACGAGGATGACCAGCATGTAGGCCGCTGAATTCGTAAAAAAGATCTGGTGGCCGCCGATGTTGAACAACGGCAGCAAATTCCTGATTTGAAACTGTTCGATCGGATCGATGTGCATTGGTCTATCGCGGTGCCCGCGCCGGGATTGGGCTTAGTCCTTCGCGTACGCCGAGCGGGCCACATTGAGCACGCCCGCAGCAAAGCCGAGGATCAAAAATACAATGAGCCCCCAGGGCGAGCTTCCGAGCCAGCGGTCGGTAAGCAGGCCGAGGCCGGCACCGACCACCACGCCTGCAACGATTTCGCTCGAGAGCCGGAAGCCCCTGGCGTAGCCGGATGCAGTCGTTGCCCGATCCTCAGCCGGACCATCGGAAGGCCGCGCCGCCTGGTTGCGCGCAAGCCTCTCGCTGAGCCGCTTAAGTCTCGCGGAGAGAGCAGCTTCATCGGTGTGCGATTTGTCGCTACCGCCATTGTCGCGCGCGCCGTCGCTCATGCTTCCGACACTCGCGGTTTTGCGGCGATTGCGGCAAGCCCGCCCGCTGAAACCGCGCGGACCATAATGAGGCGATTCAGTGGAGTCAAGAAACGCCGAGTCGATGTCAACGCTTTGAGATAGCAGCAGATATGGCCTCGCCACGGGTTTGCGCCAGGGCCGCTCCGGGGACCGATTCCGACGCTCCGGACCAAGCCGGGCGCTGGCGCGGCCATGGTGTTGCTGCAGCCGACCGGCAGGCCCGCGTTGCCGGCCGCATGATCTGTCCGTGCTCTCGCCGGAACCCCATTTGCGGTATGAATGCACAATCGTGGAACCGCCGCCGCGCGCTCAGTTTGTCCTGGCACTTCTGGCTTAACGCGCCATCGCAATGCGTGGTTCGCTTCCGGGAGAGCGATCATGAACAGCAAAGCCTTGATCGGCATCGTCGTTGTGGCCGTGGCGGCCGTGACGGCGCCCGCCGGCGCCGATACCACGGGCGATGCGGCGTCGCCGCGCTACACTTTCAACAAAGTCGCGGGCGGATTTCTGCGTCTGGACACCCAGACCGGAGAAGTGGCGCTGTGCAGCCCGCAAGCCGTGGGCTGGGCCTGTCTTGCGGCGCCCGAGGATCGCGCCGTGCTGGAGAACGAGATCGCGCGGCTGCGCGCGGAAAACGGCACGCTCAAGAACGACCTCGTCTCGCGCGGCCTGCCGCTGCCGCCGGGCATCATGCCGGAGCCGCGCAATGACGGCGGCAGGGATTTGACGTGGCGCCTGCCGGGCCACGCCGATGTCGATCGCGTCGTGGCGTTTGTCGGCCGGGTGTGGCGTCGGCTGGTCGAAGCGATCGCGCAGGCGCAAGACCAGGTGCTGCACCGGAGCTGACGGAGTCCCGCTCGCATGAGCTCCTTGTCCGCTATCCGCACCGTCCCCGCCGCGACCATCGCGAGCGCGACGCTCACTGTGCCGACGAGCGGCGAAGGCTTTTTCGAGATCACGCGCGAGCTCGCGCGTTTTCTCGAACAGGCGAAGGCGCGCGACGGAATGCTGCTGTTGTTTCTGCGGCACACGTCGGCGTCGCTGGTCATCCAGGAGAACGCCGATCCCGACGTGCGTGTCGATCTCGTCGCTGCGCTCGATCGTCTCGCGCCGGCCGATGCCGGATGGGTGCACGACGTCGAAGGCCCCGACGACATGCCGGCCCATGTCAAATCCATGCTCGATGGCGTGTCGCTGCACGTGCCGGTCGCCGCCGGCGCGCTCGATCTCGGCACCTGGCAGGGCGTCTACGTGGCCGAGCATCGCCGCGCGCCGCATCGGCGCGAGGTGATCCTGCAATTTGTGGGGACGTGCGGCGGGCAGTGAATCAAACAATCGCGGCTGCGGCGGTGGACCTCCGCGGACGATGAGCGGTACAATGCGGCATTCGTCCGTGGACGATTGGGCCATCGCATTGAGCGAAGCTGAAACTCATCGGCTGGTGATTGCCGACGATCATCCGCTGTTCCGCGGCGCGCTGCGCCAGGCGGTGTCGGGGTTGTTTGACCGCGCCGCCATCGGCGAAGCCGGCACGTTCGAGCAAATGACGGAGCTTTTGGAACGCGGCGGCGAGGTCGATCTCATCCTGCTCGATCTGCGCATGCCCGGCGCGCGCGGCTTTTCCGGGCTGATGTATCTGCGCGCGCAATATCCCGCGGTGCCGATCGTCGTCGTCTCCGCCAACGACGACCCGGCGGTGATCCGCCGCTGCATGGAATTCGGCGCCTCGGGCTTTCTTCCGAAGACGCTCGGCGCCGACGCACTGCGGGCGGCGATTGCGGCGGTGCTGCGCGGTGAAGTGTGGACGCCGCCCGACGTCGAGCTGTCGCGCGGCTCCGATGGCGAGAGCGCGGCGCTGATCGCGCGGCTCGCGACGCTCACGCCGCAGCAGGTCCGCGTGCTGATGATGCTCTCCGGCGGCCTCCTCAACAAACAGATCGCTTACGAACTCGGCGTGTCGGAGGCGACCGTCAAGGCGCACGTCTCCGCCATCCTGCAAAAACTCGGCGTCGACAGCCGCACCCAGGCGGTGATCGCCGCGGGCCGCATCGAAGCCGGGCTATGGCCGCAGGTGCTACGCTAAGGCGTATGCTTATAAATATGCCATGTCGGCTTTTGCCTCAATAGCTGGCGTCGGAGCGGACATGGTGGTCGGTCGAAACGTGTCACAAGCCGACATTCTTTATGGGTTACACGGTAGCGAAATCCGAAAAATCGAACCTTGATCCCCCGCTTCTGCCCAAAGCCGACCATTATGGGCTTCGATAATTGATCGGCAAATGGCAAGTCCCATCCCCATCCCACGAGGCTTTGTGGTGAAAAAACGGTCGAATATTCGCGCCATGTTCTCTGGTTCAATTCCCGGGCCAGAGTCCTGCACAGAAATCACGATGTTCGAAGACGCGCCAAGTTCCGTTTTTAGATGCAAGATGCGAGAATTAGTCTCGATGGAAGTCATCGCCTCAATGGCATTTTTGATCAGATTAAGCATGACCTGTTGCAGCTGAATCCGATCAGCCAAGACCGTTGGAATCGTCTCATCTAATGAAGTCTGCAAAGTTACGTGGTGATTCTGCAATTCGATTTCAGCGAGCGTCAAGACTTCTCGAATTAGCGTATTCACGCTGAGCGGCACACGTGTGCGATTGTCTTGTTTGCTGACTCTCCGAAGGCTCTCAATGATTTCGGCCGCGTGTCGCCCTGCCTGGACGATGCCGCTCAACGCGTCCTTCGCCTTTTCAATGCTCGGATTCTCCTTATCAAGCCAACGTAACCCGGCCGCGCCCATTGCAACTATGCCGGCCAACGGCTGATCAATCTCATGAGCGATTGCGGCCGTCAGCATTGCGCTGTCCGCCTGACGATTCAACTCGGCGTTCTCAAGTAAGCGGCGGAGCAGCTCGGCCTGCATCTTTCGATACTCGTGGATGTCAGTGCAAGAGCCGATGTAACCAAGGAAAGCGCCATTACCGTCAAATCGAGGTATTCCGGTGTCATCAATCCAACGATATGCACCATCGTGTCGGCGCAACCTGTACTGCATTCGAAACTCTTTACGAGCATTAAAGTGGCTGTTGTAAACATCCATGCATCGCTCAAAATCGTCGCGATGTACTCCTTCTGACCAGCCTTGGCCGATTTCCTGCGCCATGGTGCGACCAGTAAAAGTCAGCCAGGGCTTGTTAAACCATACGCATGCCTGGTCCGTTCCCGCCACCCATATCATGACAGGCGCGGCGTCCATCACC
>JASHXZ010000751.1 GCA_030043285.1 Xanthobacteraceae bacterium
CGCGTCGGCTACAGCCGGCGCTTCAAGGAATGTTTTCTGCGCGCCAAGGAGCAGATGGTGCATGGTCGGCTTGGCAAGGTGAGCGGCGGCCTCGCCCGCGTCTACAATTCGCGGGCACAGACGTTTGCCATCCTCAAGCGCGATCCGCACGCCACGCCGGTGCTCGACGTGCTCACCTATTACGTCGACTTGATCACTTGGTTTCTGGAAGGCAATCGGCCGGTCGAAGTGGTGGCGCGCGGCCAGTCCGGCATCTTTCGCGACGCCGGCTATAGCGCCCACGACGTGACGTGGGCGCTCGTCACCTTTGCGGACGGCGCCGTGGTCAATTTCGGCATCGGCTACGCGCTGCCGGCGCGCTATCCGACGCAAGGGCAATCCGACCGCGTCGAACTCCTTGGCTCCGACGGCGTCATGATCATCGATGACGACCACATGGAGCACGTGCTGTTTTCCGAAAAGGGCATTCCGCACCCCTACGTGCCGGGCCATTCCGTCGAGCTGGCGTTTCTCGGCAGCAACACCGCCGGCGATTGGGCGCTCGGCGATTTCTGGGGGCCGCTCGGCAACGAAACGCGCTCCTGGCTCGATTTTCTCGCGACCGGCCGCGGCGGCCAGATCCACGCCACCGCCGAACAGGCCATGCTCAATCTGAAAACCACTTACGCCATCGAGCGCGCGGTCGCGACCGGAGAGGCGGTGCGGCTGGATTAGAGGCGTGCTCGTGAAATGCGGTTCGCGGGCAAGGGCGGTGTCCCTTGCGCTTCGAAGGAGACACTGGATGGCGATTGGACGATGCCGACCCAATGCCAATCCGCCGCAAATCCCTCCACACGGCTGTCAAATCGATGTAGTCTCACCTCTAGGCTGTCGACGTGCCGATATCCGACTGCGACCGGCAGTCTACGTGCCATCGGCGGGCAAATATGAGCTCGCAATAATTCAAATTCCGCGGTCACGGACACCGACAGCGTATCCGCGATAACGTGTTGACCTCATATCGGGAGGCTACAATGGCCACATGGCAACCTGATCCGAGCTTTTATCCGTCGCCGCGTTTGGCGGCCAAGGCACCGCCCGAAACGCTTGCCTACGTGGCGGCGTTTGATCCGCAGCGAACGACGCCCGACGCCATAGCGGTCGTCGATGTCGACCCTCATTCCTCATCATATTCACGCATTGTCGGCATGGTCCCGGCCACGCACCCGGGCGACGAATTTCATCATTTTGGTTGGAACGCCTGCTCCTCCTGCCTTTGCCCCAACGCGCCTCATCCGCATGTCGAGCGCCGTTATCTGGTGGTGCCGGGACTGCGTTCATCGCGCATCTACGTCCTCGACACCAAGCCAGACCCGCGCAGGCCTTCCATCGTCAAGGTGATCGAGCCGCAGGAAATCGCGGAGAAGACCGGCTATACGCGGCCGCACACCGTGCATTGCAGTCCTGGAGGAATTTACGTCGCCGCGCTCGGCAACAAAGACGGCAAGGCGCCGGGCGGCGTCTTCGTGATGGATCAGGAAACCTTCGAGCCGCTGGGCCGCTGGGAGGTCGACCGCGGGCCGCAGCAGCTCGGCTACGACGTCTGGTGGCATCTCGGTTACGACACCATGGTCACCAGCGAATGGGGTACGCCCGACACATTTGAGAACGGCCTCGTCCCCGAAATCCTGTTAGGCAGCAAATACGGGCGTCGCCTGCACTTCTGGGATTTTACCAAACGCCGACACCTGCAGGAAATCGACTTCGGCGAGGAACATCAGCTGGTGTTCGAGCTGCGCCCGGCGCACGATCCGACCAAGGCGCACGGCTTCGTCAATTGCGTCATCAGTCTCAAGGATCTGTCGTCTTCGATCTGGACCTGGTATCGCGATGGCGACAAATGGGCGGTGAAAAAGATTATTTCCATCCCGGCCGAGCCCGCCGACCCGGATCTGTTGCCGCCGGTGCTCAAGGGCTTCAAGGCGGTGCCGCCGCTGGTCACGGACATCGATCTGTCGATGGACGACCGCTTCCTTTATGTCGCGTGTTGGGGCACTGGCGACCTGCAGCAATACGACGTCTCCGACCCGCTCAGTCCCAAGCTCACCGGCAAGGTGCGGATCGGCGGCATCGTGGCGCGCGCGGGTCATCCGGGCGCCCAGAATGGCAAGCTCAACGGCGGTCCGCAGATGGTCGAGGTGAGCCGCGACGGCAAGCGGGTTTATTTCACCAACTCGCTTTATGGTGCCATCGATCCGCAGTTCTATCCCGAAGGGATCGATGGCTGGATGGTGAAACTGGACGCCAAGCCGGAGGGCGGCATCGGCTTCGATCCGAAATTCTTCATCGACTGGCCTAAGGGGCAGCGCCCGCACCAGGTCCGCCTGCAAAACGGCGATTGCTCGTCGGACTCCTATTGCTATCCGTGAGCGGGACCGTCTCGCCGCGGCCCTGATGGCATGGCGATTCCCAGCACCCTTTGGCTTTGGTTGACCGTCGCGGCGCTGGGCCTCTTTCATGGCATCAATCCCGCAATGGGCTGGCTGTTTGCAGTGGCGCTCGGCCTCAACCGCGGCAGCGAGCGCGTGGTCTGGTTGTCGCTCGTGCCGATCGCGCTTGGTCATGCCGTTGCGGTCGCGCTCGTCTTGCTGGCCGCGCTCGCGGTTGGCCTGATCGTTGATCCGGGCCCGCTGCAGCGCGTTGCCGGCTTGATCCTCCTGGCATGGGCGGCTTGGCACGTCGTCTATGGGCGCCGGCATAAAGTGCGCATCGGCATGCAGACCGGCTATGCCGGGCTGGGCGTGTGGTCCTTTTTGATGGCCAATGCCCATGGCGCGGGATTGATGTTGATCCCGGCGGTCATCCCGCTGTGCATCGCTGCCGCGCCGGCGCACCAACTGACGGCACGTGGCTCCGCTCCGATCGCTCTCGCCGCGCTCGGCCTCCACACCGCCGCGATGCTTGCAGCGATCGCCATGATCTCTATCGCCGTCTACAAGTGGGTCGGCTTGGCATTCCTGCGGCGCGGCTGGATCAATCTCGATTGGCTTTGGACGGCGGCATTGATCGCATGCGGCATTATTCTACTTGCTCTGTGAAATCAGGGGCTCGTGCTGTCTGCTCGCAATAATCGGATCAGTTCTTCCTATGGAACTGAAGGTAGTTGGTGCTGAGATCGCTGCTGACCGCCCAACGCATTGACAGCGGGTTGAATGCAATGCCCCAACATTCCGCGGCGCGGAGGTTGTGACAGCGTAAAGCACGTCGAAGTTCCGCGGGTGTGACAAATTTGCGCCAGTCATGCGTTCCACGCGGCAGCCAGCCCAGCACATATTCGGCGCCAATGATGGCCTTGATATATGACCGTAACGAGCGATTGATCGTTCCGATCAACAAAATACCGCCTGGCGCGACCAGGCGCGCAAGCGACTCCAGAAACGTCGGAAGATCGGCGACGTGCTCCACGACCTCGAGCGACATGACCACATCGAAGGCGCCTTCCTGAGCGGCACAGTCCTCCGGGAGAGCATGGCGGTAAGTTACCTGCGCGCCGCTCAAGCGCGCATGCCGCTCGGCAATGGCGACGTTGCGTTTGGCGGCGTCGATACCGAGCACCTCGGCGCCCAATTGCGATAATGGTTCGGCAACGAGGCCGGCGCCACACCCGACGTCGATGATCTTCAGCCCCATCAAGGTTTTGGCCGTCTTCGCGTCTCGCTCCAGCAAGACCGGCAGGCGATCGGAGATTTTTGCGATGCGCACACGATTGAACGCATGAACGATTTTGAATGCGCCGTCCGGCTTCCACCATTCGTCGGCCAGAGCGTCGAAGCGCGCGATTTCTGACGGATCGGCGCTACTGGCGGCAATCGGCCAGGCCTTTCTCAGGTCCTTACGCAGCACGGCGCTGTCCTGTTCGTTGCAAGCGCGGCTTCACCAATGACCTTTGCGGCGATTCCAAGCATAGAGGAGGTCGGCGAAACGATCGTAGCCGAACCGGGCGATCTGGCGCGCGACCGGCAAACCCAGCAGTCCGGCGAGCCACGCGTCTCCCGGCGTGCGCCGCCAGACTTCAATTGCGCAGTCGGCGCCTACGAACAGCCGCCCTTCGGCATCCATCCCGTACAGCCTGCGACGCACGTCCTCGATCCCGACACCGAAGCGGGCCAGCGCTGCTGGCTCCAGATTGATGTCGCGGAACTCAATGGCGTCGGCTCGCGCCGCGCGCACTAGCCGGCTCTGCTGCCAGTTGATGCCGTCATTACAGACGGGGCATTTGGTGTTGTACCAGACGACGAGCTTGGAACGCATCGACACACCTCTCGGCGAAGCCTGGTGGTACCGCAATATAGATCGTAGATTGCTTATATAACTATATAATTATATAATAACGGTTGGCGCAAACAATAGTCAAGCGCTGGCTCAGACCAAGCGGAGACCGGATGTCCGCCGACAAGATATTTGAGGCACTGGCGTCGGCGCCGCGCCGACGCATCCTCGCCTATCTCTCGAAGACCGACATGACAGCGGGAGAAATCGTGCAGCGGTTTGCCGGGATGATGACGCAGCCGGCGATTTCCAAGCACCTGTCGGTTCTGGAAAATGCGGGCCTGGTGTGGCGTGAAAAGCGTGGCCAAAACGTGCACTACGGGCTCAACGAAGGCACGCTGGCCGGATCGCTGGTGCATTTTCTGGCCGAGGTGTGTCCGCGCTCACGTCCATTGCGCAGGGAGAGCGCCGAAGCCGCCGGACGCAAGAATGCGGGAAAGGCGAAGGACAAACGGTAAATTCGGCCTGCGCATTTGCGCGACAATGCGTCCCTGGGGCGGGTGCCGGATGGCTCTGCTAATCTTCTGTCCGGAAACGTCCGCATAACGAGCGTCAAGGCAGGACGGGTCGAAAAGTCGGGAGGACGCCATGCTCAAGCTTTGTGCGATGGCATTCTTGTTCGCCGGCCTGGCTATGCCCGCACAGGCGCAAGCCCAGAACCAAGAGCAGACCGTCACGGTGCAGCTCGTGCGCAGCATCGCCCAGGCGCCGTATTACGTCGCGGTCGACAAGGGCTACTTCGCCCAGGAGGGCATCAAGCTCCAATCCGGCATCGTGCGCAGCGCGCTCGACACCATCGCGCCAATGGCGAGCGGTCAGCTCGATGTCGGCATCGGCGCCGCCACCGCCGGCTTCTTCAACGCCGCGCATCAGGGTTTCGACCTGCGCGTCGTCGCCGCCATGGGCGTGCAGGGCCCGGTGATGGCGACACAGCCGCTCGTCCGCAAGGCGCTGTGGGACGCCGGCACCATCCGCAGCGCCAAGGATTTTCCCGGCCACAAGATCGCGATCAACGCACCCGGCGACATCACCGAATATTTTCTCACGCTGATGGCGCGCAAGTACCACCTGAATTACAAGGCGCTCGACGTGGTGCCGCTCGGCTTCGCCCAACAATTCGTCGCGTTCAGGAATGGCGCCATCGACGCCGGCTTTTTGCCCGAGCCGCTGTCGACCACCGCGCAGATGGCGGGCGTCGCCGCGCTCGACACCGCCGACGACGGCGTCGGCACCGGCACCATCACCACGTTCGTGTTCTTCGGCACCAAATTCATGAAGGAAGAACCCAAGGCGGCGCTCGGCTTCTTACGCGCGCTGGTGCGGGGCGCGCGCGACGTCCAGGGCCCGTATCTGAAAGACCCGGCGATTGCCGCCTCGATCGCCAAGCAGACGGATCTGAAGGTCGCGGCGATCGAGAACGCCACGCCCTACACCATCGACCCCAATCTCGACATCACCAAGTTCGAGAGCCAGCTGCGCGACCAGGAGACGGTGCACCACGAGCACGGTGAACTCAATTATCAGGGCGAGCTGTCGTTTAAGGACGTGATCGACGCGAGTCTGGTGCATCAGGCGGCGGCGAGCTTGAAGTAGTTGTCAAGACAGAACGAAAGCCCGAAAAATGCAGCTTGACGATCAGAGAAAGCCGTCGATCGCAATGGCTAGCCTTGCTTCCGAACAAATCAGCTGTCAAGGGCGCGAAGCGCCGCCTTCGGCGGTCAAAGACCCTTGACAGCTGATTTGTTCGGAAGCTTTTTGCAGCCATTGCGATCGACGGGGGGAAGCGATGGCGGTTGGACCGAACGGATTTGAGTTCTAAGCCAGGGGAGTGAACATGAAGAGACTCATTGCACCAGCCGCTTGCACGCGCCGCCGCATCATCGCCGGCGCGCTCGCGGCCGGCGCAGCCGCGCCGGCGCTGTTGCGCGCCCGTTCGGCCAAAGCTGCGGCGTATCCGGAGCGGCCGGTCAAGTTCGTGGTGGCCAATACGCCCGGTGGGCCGTCGGATTTGGTCGGCCGCTTCGTCACCGCTGCGCTTTCGCAATCGACCGGCAAGACCTTCATCGTCGAGAACCGCGGTGGCGCCGGCGGCAATATCGGCATGGAATACGCCGCCCATGCCGAGCCCGACGGCTATACCATCCTGCTCGCCACCAACGCGTACTCGGTTAATTACGGCCTCTACAAGCATCTGCCATACGATCCGTACAAGGATTTTGTCGCGGTGTGCGAGCTCGCCACTTCGCCGAACACGTTTGCGGTGCGCGCCGAATCGCCGGCCAAGACCATGAGGGATTTCATCGCGCTCGCCCGCGCCAATCCGGACAAATACAATTGCGCGACGCCGCCAATCGGCACTACGGCGCAGCTGCAGTTCGCGTTGTTGAAGATCCGCGAGAAGCTGCCGCAGCTCGCCGATGTGGTGTTCAAGGGCGGCGGCGATGCGATCACGGCGCTGCTTTCGAGCACGGTGCAGATGACATCGGGCTCGCTGGCGCCTGCCCTGCCGCAC
>JASHXZ010000154.1 GCA_030043285.1 Xanthobacteraceae bacterium
GTACGGTCTCGTCATTCTGATCGGTCTGCTTATCGTGTTGCCGCTCCTTGGCTCACAATTCGACCTCATCTCGGTAGCAATCGCCCGCGCCGCGCGGGCGATCATCGGCGTCATCCTGATCATCACCGGCAATGGATGAAGCGGCGAGCCAGGCCGTATAGCTCATAACGATCGGCCCAATGTTCGCTTCGATCCAAAAGCGACGACATGCCGCTTCGCCGCTACGTGATCCGATCTGCCATCAGCGACCGAACGCGATGCAGCGAAACGACCCTTGTTAGCGCCGCGTGCCCGTTCCGCCGTTGCCTTTTTCGCCAGTCAGAGATTCGACGATGGCCGCGCCGGCTTCGGTATTCCTGAAGGCTTCGACGGCTGCGCCAAGCTGCAAGCCTCCCTTCGGCGTGAACATTTCCATGACCGACTTGACGCCATCGACCGGGCCGGTCGAATTGGCGATGACCTTGACTTGGGCCGCCGTCAACGCCTTCGCCTGCTCGATGCCGACCAGCTGATTGGCCTCGATCTGCCGAACGGTGACGAGGTATTGCTGGTAGCCCTGGTTTTGACCGATTTCCTTCGCCAGCGCGATCTGTGAGTTGACCGGAGCCATCAGCACGGCGGTTTCGGCCGCACCTTTGGCGTCGCCTTGGGCGCGGACACCCTCGGCATTGAGCTTCATCTGCTGCAAGGCGCCTTCCGCCACGGTGATGGTCTTTTGCTTCTCGCCCTCGGCACGGATCACGGCCATCTGCTTTTCCTGGTCGGCATTGACCACCTGAACGCCTCGCGTGATTTCGGCTTGCCGAACCTGGTTGACTTCCAGCACGGCCATCGTCTTTTGCGCCGTGGTCTTCTCCTGCTCCTTGACCGCCTGTTGGGCCTGTTGACCGGCGATGCCGATGGCCTGCTCTTTCTGGGCGGTGCGGATACCGACCTGTTCCTGGGCTTCCTGCTCCCGTACGGCGACAGCCTGGGTAGCGACAATTTCCGCCGTCTTGGCCACCTGCAAATTGCTGGCGACCGCCACGCGACTTTCCTTTTCGACCAACGACTGTTTCACCGCCATGATCCGGGAAATGACTTGCGAATCCTTGGCGTCGCGAATGTCCATCAATTCGACGTTCTTCACGTTGACGACGCCCCATGCCTTCAGTTGATCGTTGGTTGCGTCGGTAAACATCTTTCCGTACTTGGCGCGCTCCTCCAGGATCTCCTCGATCGGCGATTGTGCCAATATCGAGCGTGAAGCGCCTTGCAGAATCCCTTTCAACTGTGTCTCGAGGTCTTGAACCGAGCTGACGCGCTGTGCGGCAACGTTGGAATCACTGATGCGAAAGAACGCCAGAATGTCGATGACGAAAGGCACCCGTCCTTTGTCGTAGGCGGCATACTCGTCGAGCTGAACGTCGAACACGGATACCGGCAATCTCACGATCCTGATGCCGATGCGCGGCATCCATGCCGGCCATGCGTAGTAGGTGTTGCCGGCCGCCTGATCCTTGCCGTAGGACGTCGTCTTGCGACGCGATTGAACGATATGGACCTCGTTGGTCGCAACGACTGTGCGAAAGCTCATCGCCAAAATGACGGTGAGAACAGCCCAGATCGCGAGCACGACGACAATAACAACCACGAGAAAGCCAACCATTTTCCCCTCCCTGCTTCACGGAAGACGCCGCCGTTCGTTCTGCCGAAACGACACGACTGCGAGTAGAACCTTGACAGGCACCATACCGCAAATCACGCGCTTAGTGCGTGCCGTTTGCGGCAACCGTGTGCTGATCGGGCCGAAATTTTTGAATGCTTCGTCATTTGTCGCAGCATTGAAGGGTTCCCATCGCTCGCATCAGAAGCCAAAGGACGACGGTGGACCTTTGACTGACCGATTGCGCGATCAGAAGCCATTCAGCATAAGCGATTGTTTATGCTGAAGATTCGTTTTTAAAGATTTGTGACTGTTAAAACGGCGTCCCGAATCGGTTGCGAGGGCGGCGGCGGCACCGTTCGGGATTGCGTCGCCGCGCGGTTGTCATCGGGCCGGCCACTTCGGGCCGCACCCGTTGGCTCCTCGCAATGACGGCTTCAATTCCCCGTATTGCGACCCGCCAGCGCGGCGCGCACGCGCTCCGGCGTCAGCGGATATTGGCGCAGCCGCACGCCGGTCGCATCGAAGAACGCGTTGGCGATGGCGGCACCCGCCGCGCCCATCACCTCTTCGCCGGCGCCGCTCGACGGTTCGTCAATCCGCTGCACCACGATCGGCGTGCAGTCGGGATGTTCGGCAAAGCGCAGCACTGGGTAGCTCGCCCAGTCGAGGCTGGTCACGCCATTCTTGTCGAACGTCACCTCCTCCTTGAGCATGCGGCTCGTCGCCTGCACCAGCATGCCGACGATCTGGTTCTCGACCAGCGCCGGGTTGACCGCCAGCCCGCAATCGAGCGCGCCGTAAAGCCGCTTGGCGAAGATCGCGCCGGAGCGCGTGTTGACTTCGATCTCGGCGACGGCCGCACCGTACGACACGTGATGGGTGCCGACCGCGATGCCGCGGCCGGTAACGACTTCGGCACGGGATAGCCGCGAGGCGGCCGGCGCCGGGACCCAGCTTGCCGCCTTGGCGGCGGCTTCGAGCACGCCGAGCCAACGCTTGTCGCCCATGTTTCTGCGGCGGAATTCGAATGGATCCATCTTCACCGCGAAGGCGAGCTCGTCGATGGTCTGCTCCGAGGCGAACGACAGTGCCATGTCGAGCGGCGAGCGCAACGGCGAACCCTTGAGCAACCCGAGCATCGGCACGGCGTGGCTGGTCACGCGCCGGTTGGGGATGCGGTACATCGAGCCGGTGCTCATGCGGTTGACGATGATCGAGAACGAGCCGGCGGTGCGCTCGGCCGGCGGCTTTTGCAGCGCAAGCTCCGTCGAGGTCTCGTCGATGTGCCAGCCGTGCTGCCAGCCGTCATAGGTGTAGGCGACGATGTTGCCGTCGCTGTCGACCGCAGCGCGCACAGCGGCGACCTGCGCCGGACCGTAATTGTCCCAGCCCAGTTCGTCCCAGCGCATGAACTGTACGCGCACCGGACGGCCGACGACTTGCGACATGATCGCTGCCGCCTGCGGCGCGTCCTCGTAGCAGCTGTGGCCGTAGGTGCCCGAGCCTTCGTAGTACTGCACGCGCACGCGTTTGTCGGGCATGCCCAGCAGCGCCGCCAGCATCGCGCGCGAGGCGTAAACGTCCTGCGTCGAGGACAGGACGAGCGCGCTGTCCGCTGTCACGTCGGCGAGCGCGCAATTCGGCCCGAACACCGCGTGCGCCTGATAGGGCGAGAAATAATTCGCCGAGGCGATGTGGGCCGCGCCGGCAAAGCCCGCATCCACATGACCGACGTCGACGACGACCGTGTCGGTCGATTGCAGGTCGCGCAACGCGGACGGCAGATGCGAGGGCTCCGGCAGCGGCGGCGGGTCTTGCCAGGTGATCTTGAGGTCTTGGGCAGCGCGGATTGTGTCCCATTCGCGCTCGGCGACAACGCCGACGAAATCGCCGCGGCGCACCACGCGGGCGCCGGGGATATGCGCGATCGAGCTTTCGTCGAGGCTTGCCACCTTGGCGCCGCTGCCATAGGCGCGTTGGCCACGCGGCCGCACGACGCGGCCGTGCAGCACGTTGGGCACGCGGACGTGCTGCATGTGCACGTATTTGGCGGCGACCTTGTCGGGGATGTCGACGCGCGGCACACGGGTGCCGACGAGCCTGTACTCACTCGACGGCTTGCGCGGGGCCGTGCCGGTGAATTTGATGGCGAACGGCTTGTCGCCGATCAGGGCGCCGTAGGTGACAGAACGGTCCGGCTGGCCGTCGATGCTGACCACGCCGTTGGCGACGAGGAGACTACCGACCTGCACGCCAAGCCGCTGCGATGCGCGTAAAAGCAGCGCCTGGCGCGCTTCCGCCGCGGCGGCGCGGACCTGCGGCCCGCCGCGCTCGATCGACGAGCTTGAGCTCGTGGCTTGCTGGTCGGGCGTGACATTGGTGTCGAGCCGGACTGCCGACATCTGGTTCATTGCGAGGTCGAGCTCCTCGCCGGCGATCTGGAGGAGGCCGGTGGTGTTGCCTTGGCCGAGCTCGCACTTGCCGAAATAAACTGTCGCGGTGTTGTCGGCGTGAATGGCGAGCCAGGTGTCGATGCGCTCCGGATCCGGCGGGCCGGCGACCATGCCGCGCGTTGACGCCG
>JASHXZ010000752.1 GCA_030043285.1 Xanthobacteraceae bacterium
AGCAATTCATGACCGCGATGGCGCGCGCGCCGATAGGACCTTTCGCGGCCGACCATCTGGTGGTGCCGCTCGGCGAACCGGCACGCGGCAATTTTCTTGCCTTCGAGCACCCGCAAGCGGCGCAATGGTGCGCGCGCCTGCGCGCAGCCGGCGTCGTGACCGACGTGCGCGGCACCCGGCTGCGGCTCGGTTTTGGGCTTTATCATACCGCGGCAGACGTCGAGCGGCTGGTGGCGCGGCTTCGCCGCATCCGAGACCTTTAAAGACTCTGAGTTTGTAACGATCCCGGGTCTGCGGCGCGCCATTTCGCTCGTGCTGCACTGCGCCCGGGAAACCGCTGGGCGCTTACTCCGCCGCCTTGCCCCCGGCGCTGGCGGCTTGGGCGCCGCTGTGATCCTGCCGCTCGACGATGCGGGCGGATTTGCCGCGCCGGCCGCGCAGGTAATAGAGCTTGGCGCGGCGCACCTTGCCGCGGCGCACGACCTTGATCGAGTCGATCATCGGCGAGTACAGCGGAAACACGCGCTCGACGCCTTCGCCGTACGAGATCTTGCGCACGGTGAAGTTCTCGTTGAGCCCCGAGCCGGCGCGGCCGATGCAGACGCCCTCATAGGCCTGGACGCGGCTGCGCTCGCCTTCGACCACCTTGACGTTGACCGACACGGTGTCGCCCGGCTGGAAATCGGGAATCTGCTTGCCGGCGGTGAGCTTCGCCACTTGTTCGTTTTCGATTTGCTTGAGCAGGTTCATGGCGAATTCTCCATCGGCTGCGGGCGGTCGCGCCGGTTCCGGGCGGGGTTCTTGACGGGTTGCGCGAGCTTCTACGCTAGCGCGCCGGCTTTGTCACCTTCCGGTCACTTGTTCCGATCAATTGCGGCCCAAAGGTCCGGGCGACGCGCCCTGGTCAGCCGCTCGGCCTCGGCGCGGCGCCAGGCGGCGATCTTGGCGTGGTCGCCGGACAGCAGCACCTCCGGGATCGGCTCGCCCTCGAACACCTGCGGGCGCGTGTAGTGCGGGTATTCGAGCAGGCCCTGGGTAAAGCTTTCCTCGGCCGCCGAGCCGGGCGCGCCCATGACGCCCGGCAGGAGCCGCACGCAGGCGTCGATCAGCGCCATGGCGGCAATCTCGCCGCCGGACAGCACATAGTCGCCGACCGATACCTCTTCGAGGCCGCGCGCCGCGATGACGCGCTCGTCCACCCCTTCGAAGCGGCCGCAGACCAGGACGACGCCCTCCCCACCGGCCAAAGCCTCGACGCGGTTTTGGGTCAGCGGCACGCCGCGCGGCGACATCAGAAGCCGCGGCCGCGCATCGGCCGCCGCCGCGTCGATGGCGCGGGCCAGGATGTCGGCCTTCATCACCATGCCGGGTCCGCCGCCGGCCGGCGTGTCGTCGACGGTGCGGTGCCGGTCGGTCGCGAAGGTGCGGATATCGACCACGTCGAGCGCCCACGCGCCGGCGACGAGCGCCTTGCCGGCGAGGCTTAGGCCCAACGGCCCCGGAAACATTTCGGGAAAGATGCTCAGAACCGATGCGCGCCACATCGCTTAACAGCTCCGCTTGCCGGAGAGCGACGTGGCCTCATCACCCTCTCCCGCATCAGGCGCGGGCGAAAGCCAATCAGCCGGCGGATCGATTACGACCGTTCCGGCTGCGATATCGACGTTCGGCACGTTGGCGTCGTTGAACGCCAGCAATTCGGTCCTGCCGGCGCCATCGAGCCGCACCTCGATGAGATCACCGGCGCCGAAATTGTGGATCGCGACGACCTCGCCAATTCGCCCGCCGCCGCGATCGACCACCGCAAGCCCGATCAGGTCGGCGTAATAAAACTCCTCCGGATCGGCGAGCTGCGGCAAGCGCTCGCGCGGCGCATAAAGTTTTGCGTTGGCGAGTTGCGCGGCGGCATCGCGGTCATGAACGCCGGCAAGCGCCGCCACGAAATGATCCTTGGCCGGGCGCAGCGCTTCGATTTCGATGGCGCGGCCGTCTTCGGTCTGCAGCGGCCCGTAGGCGGCGATGGCTTCGGGCTCGGCGGTGAACGAGCGCAGCCGCACTTCGCCGCGCACGCCGTGCGGCGCGCCGATTTGCCCGAGGCAAACGAGCGCTTCGCCGTGGCGAGCGCTGCGCGCCATCGCCCGCGCCGACTTCTTTAGGCGGCAGGCGCCGCAGCAGCGCCGCCCGCAGCCGCTGCCGCCTTGGCGGCTTCTTCGCGCGCCTTGCGCTCTTTGCGCGGCACGGCCTTTTCCGGATTGTTGCGCTTAGTCCGCTCGGCGACGCCGGCGGCATCGAGAAAGCGCATCACGCGATCCGAGGGTTGCGCGCCCTTGGCGATCCAGGCCTTGGCCTTTTCCAGATCGAACTTGAGCCGTTCGGTTTTTTCCTTCGGCAGCAGCGGATTGAAATAACCGAGGCGCTCGATGAAGCGGCCGTCACGGGGGCTGCGGCTGTCGGCGACGACGATGTGATAGAACGGCCGTTTCTTGGTGCCGGCACGCGCCATGCGGATCACGAGAGACATTGGTTTCCTTTCTTTGTTCGCCGTCACAAGGTGACGGAATTGATAAAATTGATTCGGCTCACTTCTTCTTTCCCAGACCCGGCAGGCCGGGTAGGCCGCCGGGCAGCTTCGGACCCAGTCCCGGCAGTCCGGGCAAACCTGGAAAATTCGGCGGCAGCCCCGGCATGTTGGACGGCAGTCCGCCCGCGCCCGGCAGGCCCGCCGGCAGACCGCCCGGCATTTTCTTGGCGAGCTCGGCCATCTGTTCGGGGCTTGGCATGCCGCCGCCCCCGCCCAGCCCAAGCATGTTGGCGAGCCCCGCCATCGGGCCGCGCTTGCCGCCGCCCATGGCCTTCATCATGTCGGCCATGGTGCGATGCATTTTTAGAAGCCGGTTGATGTCTTCGGGCTTGGTGCCGGACCCGGCGGCAATGCGGCGCTTGCGGCTCGCCTTGAGGATGTCGGGGCTGCGGCGTTCCTGCGGCGTCATCGAATCGATGATTGCCATCTGCCGCTTGAGCACCTTTTCGTCGAGGTTGCGCTCGGCGAGCTGATTTTTCATTTTCGCGATGCCGGGCAGCATCGACATCATGCCGCTCATGCCGCCCATGCGCTGCATCTGCGCGATCTGCTCGCGCAGATCGGCGAGGTCGAACGCCCCCTTGCGCATCTTCTCGGCGACGCGTGCGGCCTTTTCGGCGTCGATGGTGGCGGCGGCCTTCTCGACCAGCGAAACGATGTCGCCCATGCCGAGGATGCGGTCGGCGATGCGCTGTGGGTAAAAATCTTCCAGCGCGTCGAGTTTCTCGCCGGTGCCGATCAGCTTGATCGGCTTGCCGGTAACGGCGCGCATCGACAGTGCAGCGCCGCCGCGGCCGTCGCCGTCGATGCGGGTGAGCACAATGCCGGAGAGATCGAGCCGCTCGTTGAAGGCGCGCGCGAGATTGACGGCATCCTGGCCGGTCAGCGCGTCGGCGACCAAAAGAACTTCGTGCGGATTGACGGCGCGGCGCACGTCCGCGGC
>JASHXZ010000753.1 GCA_030043285.1 Xanthobacteraceae bacterium
AGATCGAATCATTTCACGGCACCGGCCGCATCGTCGCGCCCGGCAGGGTCGAGGTGAAGGCCGACGACGGCAAGACGCAGACGCTGGAGACCAAGGCGATCGTCATCGCCACCGGCTCGGACGTGGCGAGCCTTCCCGGCATCGAATTCGACGAGCAGCGCATCGTGTCGTCGACCGGCGCGCTGGCGCTGAGCAAAGTGCCGCAGAAGCTCTTAGTGGTCGGCGCCGGCATTATCGGCCTCGAGCTCGGCTCGGTGTGGCGGCGCCTGGGCGCGCAGGTGACGATCGTCGAGTATCTCGACCACATCCTGCCGGGCCTCGACGGCGAGATCGCGCGCCAATTCCAACGCCTCCAGGAGAAGCAGGGCATCGCCTTCAAACTGTCGTCGAAAGTCGCCGCGATCGATACGTCCGGCAAACTGCTCAAGGTCAAAGTCGAGCCGGCCGCCGGCGGCGGAACCTCGGATCAGATCGAAGCCGACGTCGTGCTGGTGGCGATCGGCCGCGTGCCCTACACCGACGGCCTCGGCCTCGAAGCACTGGGCGTTAAGCGCGACAATCGCGGCCGGGTCGTCGTCGATGCGCATTACCGCACCAACGTCGCCGGCGTGCATGCCATCGGCGATGCGATCGCCGGCCCGATGCTGGCCCACAAGGCCGAGGATGAAGGCGTTGCAGTCGCCGAGCTCCTTGCCGGGCAGGCCGGCCACGTCAACTACGACGTGATCCCGAACGTCGTCTACACGTTCCCGCAAATCGCCAGCGTCGGCAAAACCGAAGAAGAGCTCAAGCAAGCCGGCACCGCCTACGCGGCCGGCAAATTTCCGTTCAGCGCCAACGCCCGCGCGCGCGCCAATCTCGCCACCGACGGCTTCGTCAAAATCCTGGCCGACGCCAAGACCGACCGCGTGCCCGGCGTGCACATTCTCGGCCCCGACGCCGAAGCGATGATTGCCGAGGCCGCGATCGCCATGGAGTTCGGCGCTTCCTCCGAAGACATCGCCCGCACCTGCCATGCGCATCCGACCTTGAGCGAAGCCATGAAGGAAGCGGCGCTCGCGGTGGCCAAGCGCGCCATCAATATGTAATTGTTGCCCTCATCCTGAGGCGGCCGCGAAGCGGCCCTCGAAGGATGCAGGCCGAGGCGCCGCAGCCGCACCCTTCGAGGCTCGGCGCTGCGCGCCGAGCGCCTCAGGGTGAGGATGATCAGTCGAGGCAAGCATCGTCGAATGGTCGACGCCATCACCACCCAGGTCGTGCGCAATCGCGTCTCCAGCTTGATGCAGGAGATGCATTATCACTTCTATCGCTCCGGCTATTCGACCATCATCCGCGAATCGCGCGACTTTTCCTGCGTGATCCTCGATTGTCGCGGCGGCCTGATCGTGGCGCCGCCGATGTTCTTCCACGCCCCGGTCTATCGCCACCTGGTCGGGCGAATTTTGCAGCGCTACGGCGACGACCTGCACGACGGCGACATGTTCGTCTGCAATCATCCGTACGAAGGCGGCCTGCCGCATGTCTCCGACATGGCGTTCGTGGCGCCGATCCGCTCGGGTGACACGCTGGTCGGCTTTGCCGGATCGATCGCCCACAAGGCCGACGTTGGCGGCACCATGCCGGGCTCGACATCCGCCAATGCCACGGAAATTTTCCAGGAAGGTTTGCTGCTGCCGCCGGTGAAGATTTCTTCGCGCGGCGCCTACAGCGTCGATCTGGAGCGGCTGATCCTCGCCAACAGCCGGCAGCCGGAGCTTGTTCGCGGCGACATGCAGGCCCAGATGGCGGCGACCCGGATGGGCGCGGACCGTATCCGCAAGATCTGCGAGCAGTTCGGCGTCGCCGCGGTGATGGATTCGTTCGCGGCCCTGCTCGAAGGCGCGGCCGAGGAATTGCGCGCCGCGATCGTGGCGCTGCCGAACGGCGAAGCCGCGGCCGAAGGTTTCATGGACAACGACGGCGTCGAGTTGGAGCGGCCGGTGCGCTTTGCCGTCACGGTGCGCGTCAAGGACGGCGACATCGAATTCGACTTTTCCAACAGCGACCGCCAGGCGCGCGGCCCCGTCAACCTGCGGCCCTCGATGGTCGAGGCCTGCGTGTTCTATAGCCTGATCGGCGCGCTCGATCCGAAGCTCAATTTCAACGACGGCATGCGCGACGTGGTGCGCTTCAAGTACGCCCCCGACACCGTCACCAACGCCAGCCCGCCGGCGCCGGTGTCGTCCTACCAGGCCGCCAATCTGAAACTCACCGACGTGATCTTGCAGGCGCTGGCGCCATTCCGGCCGCAGCGCGCGGTCGCCAACGGCGGATCGAGCGGGGCGATGCTGATCTCATGGACGCACGGCGGCCGCCCGGGCCAGCCGTCGCTGCAATACGAAATCCTCGGCTCCGCCTATGGGGGCGGCAACGGCAATGACGGCTGCTCGGCGGTCGCCACTCATACCAGCAACCTTCACATTACGCCGATCGAGATTCTGGAAACGGAGTTTCCCTGCCGTATCGTCGAATTCGACCTGGTGAAGGATTCCTGCGGCGCCGGCGAATATCGCGGCGGTCTGGCGTTCCGGCGCATTTACGAACTGCTGGAGGACGCGACGGTGGTGCGCCGCTACGATCGCGCCAAGTTTCCGCCCAACGGCGTCGCCGGCGGCAAGCCGGGCAGCCGCAGCCGCTTTGTCATTCATCTGGGCGACGCTGGTGAGCGCGAAACGCCGGCTTCCGGCCGCTACGATTTGCGCGCCGGCGAGCGCTTCCTGTTGCAGAGCGCAGGCGGTGGCGGTTACGGCGATCCGCGCCGGCGCGACCGCGCCGCACTCGCGCGCGACATCGCCGAGGGCTACGTCTCGGCGCAAGCCGCGGCGCGCGAATACGGCGAAGAATGATCTTTCGTCATTGCGAAGAGCGAAGCGACGAAGCAATCCAGGCGGCGCTGCAGCACTGGATTGCTTCGCTTCGCTCGCAATGACGATCTAAGAAACACGCGCGAGTCAACCTGAAGGGTAACTAATGGCGGACAACAAAAAGGATCGCGTCGGCATCGTGGGCGCCGGCCGCATGGGTTTGTCCATGCTCAAGCACCTCGTCAGCAACGGCTACGCCGTCACGGTGTGCGATATCAGCGAGAAGCAGCGCGATGCGGCGCGCGTGGTTGGCGCCGCGATTGGTGTTACGCCCGCCGACGTCGGCAAGGTGAGCGACATCGTCATCCTCGGCGTCGGCTATGACGACGAGGTCAACGATGTGGTGTTCGGTCGAAACGGCCTGACCGAGACGATGGCGCCGGGCTCAATCATCGCGGTGTCGTCGACCGCGAAGCCTGACACGGTGAAAGCCGTGGCCGCACGCCTCGCCCAAAAGGCCATCGAGGTGCTCGACGCGCCGATCTGCCGCGGCCGCTTCGCCGCCGATTCCGGCACGCTGCTGGCGCTGGTCGGCGGCAAGCCGGAGGTCGTCGCCCGCGCTCGGCCGGTCTACGCCACGTTCGCCTCCGACATCGTCCATCTCGGCGACGTCGGCCACGGCCAGGTCGGCAAGGCGATGAACAATCTGCTGTTGTGGGTGAACGCCGTCGGCCTGCTCGAAGCCGGCCGGCTCGCCGAGTCGACCGGCATCGATCTCGTCAAATTGCGCGAGGCGCTGCTGACCAGCTCCGGCGCCTCCGATGCGCTCAAGGAATGGGACATGATCTCGTTCACCTGGGCGCTCAAGGATATGCAGATTGTCGCCGACATGACCGACAAAGCCGGACTGTCGCTGCCGATCACCGGCGCCATCAAGGAATTGGTCAAGGAAGCGCGCCGCATCAAAGCCGAGAACCCGCCGAACTGGACCGGCAAGGCGCCGACCAAATACGGCTAGAGCGCCGCCTCGCAATTTCTTGTAACTTGTAGCCTGGGTTGAGCGGAAGCGAAACCCAGGATCGATGTTGCGGCTTAAACGCCGCCGCCAGCTTCCGCTCCGCCCGATCCCGGTCACTTGCGGCTGTAAAGGCCAAGGATTTGCACAACAAGCAATTCATCTTCGTTGGCGGGCTTCACAAGAGCGGCACATCGCTGGCCCATCGTCTCCTGCGCGCGCATCCAGCCGCCAGCGGATT
>JASHXZ010000754.1 GCA_030043285.1 Xanthobacteraceae bacterium
GGCCCGCAGAAATCCGGATTCTTGACGCCGCGTATCGCTGCGGCGAGCCACAAGCGGCCTTCGGCGTCGAACATGGAGTTATGATTGTTGATATGGGTGTCCCAGATCTGTTGGGTGCCCCAATACGCCGAAGGCGCCATCGGCTTCAAATCCGCGGCGTTGCCCGGGCCGAGCATGTAGGGCATGTCCTTGTCGCGAACCGGCGCATGGAATTTGGTCGCCGTGTTCTTCACCGGATCGAGGATCGGAATATTGTCGGTCGAATATTCCGGCGAGCCGAAGATCCGGCCGTTGGCGTTGACGGTCGGATTGCGCTTGTCGGTCGATATTTCGTCGTGGGTATAATGCTGGGAGTCGGCATAGTCCCACGTCGTCACCACGACGTTGCGCTCGATGCCGGACGGCCGCTGCGGTTTTACCGGCGGCAACGCGCCGTTGGCGATCCGGTCGGTCCAATCGGCGAAATATTTGATCGGCGCCGAGCTCAACTCGCCGGCGACGATGTTGATCATCTGCGTTGCCGCTTGACCGGACTGGATGCGCCGCGCCCAGGCATCCTCCGACGATTCGAACTTGCCGAACCCCGCCGGGATCGTGCGCGTGGCCAAGTTGCCGAGCTGATGGCAGCCGATGCAGCCGTTGTTCTTCATCAGGTTGAGCCAGTCGGTGAGCTTGGCGTTGGCGGGAATGTCGCTCTTGCCGCCGAACTGGTCGGCGCCCGGGATCTTGAGCATCGAATACCAGTAGATCGCCGGATAGATCTGCGCCGCGGCGGCGTCGTTCGGCGCCGGCACTGCGGTCAGGTTCAGCTGTTTGCCCGGATCGGCGTCGACCTTCGCCGAGTCGATCAGCCCATAGCCGCGCACCCAGACCTTGTAATGGGCGGCCGGCAGATCGGGCACGACGTAGCGGCCCTGGTCGTCGGTGACGACCATCTTGGCGTAGCGGGTCGGCAGATCGCGGGTTTCGGCGATCACCCAGACGCCGGCCTCAGGTCCATGCGGACCAGAGACCACGCCGCCGATGTCGTGGGCTTTGATCGGAACGGTGGTTTGCGCTTGCGCTGGTGCCGAAACCAGCCAGCCGGCGACGCAAATCGCCGCCGCGCTCGCGAATAGGCTATGCCGCCGAGTCATCGATTGCCTCCCTGAGATTTTGGCTTTGCCAAACTGTGCCCGAGAGGGCGAGCCTTGGCAATCGTCATTCCGGATCGTCGCTCGCGGTGCCCCGGAATGACGCGGAGCGGCCTACGCGCCTTCGTTGGGATCGTGATAAAGCTCGCCGACGATGCCGGTGCTCCCGGCTTTCGCGGCGTGCAGATGATAGCGGCCGTCGCGATCGCGGCCGAGCCGTCCGGCCTGGCGCAATTCGTCGAGCGCGCAGGCGATTTCGCGGCCGTCATCGCTGCCGACCGCTTCGACGATGTCGGCGTAGAACATCGGCGCCGCCGCCAGCGCCTGCTCGACGTTCTGATAACGCGCCGGCCCTTTGAAGATTTTGGCGGCGCTGCGGGTCAGCGGAATCTGGCCGTCGCGGCCGAACGGCTTGGTGCAGTCGAAGCCGGATTTGGCGCCGGTGCGCCGGCCGTTGAGCGACGGGTCCATGGTCATGCCGAGCATTCCGGTCAGCACGACGAGGTCCTGGTCGGCCTGGAAGCGCGTGCCGATCGCCCAATCGATTTGGCGATCGTCGTGGATGTCGATGTCCTCGTCGAACACGTAGACGTGCTTCAACCGCATGATGCCGCCGAACAGTGCCGCGATCGCCTGCTTGGCCTCGCCATAGGCGCGCTGTTTGATCGAAACGCGCAGCGTGTTCGAGCCGCCCGAGATCGACCGCAGATAAACCGCGGCCGGCTCGCGCACGGTGGCTTTGAGGATGCGCATCGCCTCGGCTTCAGTGCGCATGGCCGAAATGTTGGCGCTGTCGGTCTGGTCGAGCAAAAACGCCGTGCCGTGCAGCAGCGTGTGGTGCAGCACGTCGGCCCGCATGGTGATCGCGGTGCAGTGAAACACCGGGTCCATGTGGATGGCGCCGTAATAGCCCATGTATTCGCCGAACGGTCCTTCGGGCTCGACGTAGCCGCGTTCGTCCAGATAGCCCTCGAGCGTCATCTCGGCGTCGGCCGGCACCAGAATGTCGTTGGTCAGGCTCTTCACCACCGGGGCCGGCTCGGCGCGGAAACCGGCGACGAGCTTGAGCTCGTCGCCGCCCTGCCGCGTGGTGGCGGCGAAAAAATCGAGCGGGTGCGCGCCCGCCGTGAACGTCACCGGCAGTTTCTCCCCGCGCGCCACGCACGCGGTGTAGATGCGCTTGAGATCGGATGGTGCGGTGACGTTGGTGCCCGCTTCGTAACGGTTGCGCAGGCTCAAGCGCCGGCAGCCGACATTGCGCCGTCCGGTGGCCGGATCGATCACGTAATCGATGGCCGAGCTCAAATAGCAGCTGCCGTCGTAGGCGTGCTGCGGATGGAACGGCAGCTTGGTGAGATCGACGTCCTTGCCGGCGATCTTGATTTCATGCACCGGCGCGTCAACGGACGGCACCTCCAGGAGCGGCTGCGGATTTGCCAGCCGCTTGAAATACTCGTCGTAGAGTTTTTCTTCGCTGGTTTCGAAGGCGGCGGCGATGCGCTTGCGGTTGCCCGCGGTCTTCGCCACCAGCTCGACCTGCTCTGGTCCCGCCTTTTTGAACAGCACTGCCTTTTCGGTACCCTCGATGATGGGGCTCAACCCGGTCAAAGGCACTGTCCGGTCGTGAACCTCTACCTCGCCCATGTCGATGAGGCGATC
>JASHXZ010000755.1 GCA_030043285.1 Xanthobacteraceae bacterium
GCGCGGGCGCCCACCGTGATGCAGGTTGCGGGCCCAAAGCGCGCTCCTTTCATGTCCACTGCCGGGAATTCCGCAGAGGGCCCTTCGCCCGGCCGGCTGCTTCGACTCATGTTCGTGCTGTTTCTCGCGGGCGTCGCGCTGCGCATGACGATTCTCGCCATGCCGCCGGTGATCCCGCTGGTGCACGACGAATTGCACCTGTCGGAGACGCAGATCGGCCTTCTTGTCGGCCTGCCGCTCGCGCTGTTCGCGCTTGCGGCCGTGCCGGGCTCGCTTCTGATCGCGCGCATCGGCGCCCAGCTTGCGGTGCTGGTCGGCATGGTGGTGGCCGCCATTGCGGGCGGCGCGCGCGGGGCGGCGGTTGACGTCTGGACGCTCTATGCCGCGGTCATTGCGACCGGCTTCGGCGTCGCCATCATGCAGCCCGGCATGCCGACCCTGGTGCGTGAATGGCTGCCCAGCCGGATCGCGCTCGGCACCGTCGCCTACACGAGCGGCATGCTGATCGGCGCCATGATTTCATCGGCGACGACGATCCCCTACGTGTTGCCGGCGTTGGGCCGCTCATGGCGCGCCGATATGGTGTTTTGGGCGGTGCCGGCGCTGCTGATCGCTCCGGTATTCCATCTGCTCAGCCCGACGCGCCGCGACCCGCAGACAGCGCCGATTGCGACCGGCGGCCGCTGGTGGCCCGACTGGAACAAGCCGCTGATCTGGTTGATCGGGATCACGCTCGGCAGCAACAACAGCGCGTTTTTCGGGACCAACGCCTTTATCGGCGAATACCTTGCCAGCCAGGGAAAATCGCAATTGTTCGGCCCGGCGGTGGCTTGGCTCAATGGCATGCAGGTTGCTGCACCGCTCATTCTGCTGGCCATGGCGGATCGCCTAGACCGTCGCCCGTGGCCGTTTCTGGTGTTCGGTCCGATCCTGCTCGGCTCCTTCGTCACCTTCATCTTCGCCCAATCGAACACCGCCATTCTGGCCGCCGCCGGACTAGTGGGCTTCACCACCGCGATGACCTTTGCGCCGGCCTTGGCGCTGCCGGCTTTACTGAGTGCGCCGGCCGACGTGTCGCGCACTTCGGCCGGCATGTTCACGATCAGCTACACTTGCGGCATTGCGGTGCCGACCATCAGCGGCGCGCTGTGGGATCTCACCGGCAAACCTTGGACGGTGTTTTTGCCGCTGTGTGCTTGCGCGGCGACCTTGACCGTTTTGGGCGCAATCGTAACGACGAGACCGGGGCTGACCAAAAAGGCGACCGGCCGATGATGCCGCACAGGCGGCGGCATCATCGCATGGCGCACATGCGGCAGCCCGAATCGCGGCCCGCTGCACTAGAAGATTTGCTATAGCGAGACGGAGGCAAAGGAAAACCATGGCCACACGACCGAAAAAGACGGCGCCGCGCAAGCGGCCATCCAAAAAACCGATGCTGCCGCACGAGCGCCTCGCCTATTCGCCGATCGTCGAGCGGCCGCCGCTGCACTTGCCCAACGGCGCCCGCATGGTGGTCTGGGTCATCGTCAACGTCGAAGAATGGGATGCGACGCAGCCGATGCCGCGCACCGTGCTCACGCCGCCGGCCGGCGGCTCGCCGATGCCGGACGTGCCGAACTGGGCCTGGCACGAATACGGCAACCGCGTGGGCTTTTGGCGTTTCCTGAAAGTATTCGACGAATTCGACATTCCGGGCGTTATTTGCATTAACGGTTCGGCGCTCGCGGCCTATCCGCAGATCGTGCGCGCCGCGGTCGAGCGCAATTGGGAGTTCGTCGGCCACGGTTTTACCCAGCGCAACATGCAGAAGGTGCCGGACGAGCGCGCCGACATCCGCAAGGTCCGCGACGTCATCACCAAGGCAACCGGAAAGCCGCCGCGCGGCTGGCTCGGGCCGGGCCTGACCGAAACCTGGGTAACGCCCGACCTGCTGATCGAGGAGGGCTACGACTACGTCGCCGATTGGGTGCTCGACGATCAGCCGGTGTGGCTGAAGACCCGCACCAAGCCGATCCTCAACATACCCTATACGCAGGAGTGCAATGACGTTGCGATGATGCTGATCCAGCATCACCCGGCGCCGGAATATTGCGAGCGCGCGCTCGATCAGTTCGAACAGATTTACACCGAGGCGGCCGGTTCGGCGCGCGTCATGGCGCTGTCGGTGCATCCTTACATCATGGGCGCGCCGCATCGCGTCAAATACTTCCGCCGCATCTTCGAGGAGATTCGCAAAAAGTCCGACGTGCTGTTCTGGACCGGCGGGCAGATCGTCGACTGGTATTTGCAGGCGGGGTCGAAAGCGCCGTGACCGCTCGGCCGCGAAAAGAGCCGTGAGCAGTCCCGAGCCTGCACCCGATGCCGCTGCCGGCGACGCCGGCGCGCGGCTGATGCTGGCCGCCTTGTGCGTCGTCTGGGGCGCCACCTGGCCGATCATGCGGATCGCGCTCAACGAAGTGCCGCCGTTCACCATGCGCACGATCAGCGTGTTCGTGGGCGGGGTGATGCTGTTTGTCATCTGTGCCGTCAAACGCCGCAGCCTGCGCATTCCCGGCGCCAAGGGCTGGGCGCACGCCGCCATTGCGGCGATGCTCAATGTCGCGAGCTTCAGCGTGTTTTCCACGTTTGCGCAGCTTTCCGCCGCCACCTCGCGGGT
>JASHXZ010000756.1 GCA_030043285.1 Xanthobacteraceae bacterium
GGGTTACGATTATTCCGCCATCGCCGCGGTGCTGGTCGGCGGCACCGCAATCGCGGGCGGCTCCGGCTCGGCGCTGCGCACGCTGCTCGGCGTCATCGCCATTGCGACGATCGAAGTCGTGCTGCTGCTGCGCGGGTTCTCCGAGCAGCTGCAATATCTCATTACCGGCCTCATCGTGCTGGCCGTCATCATGCTGCACGTCGTCGGAGAGCGGCGATGAGCGGCTTCGGCCGATTGTTATTGGCGCCGAAACTGCGGCCGTTCTCGATTCTTGTTGCCGCCATCGTGGTGCTCGGGCTGATCGACCGCGGCACTGGCTATTTCTTCAGCCTCGGCACGGTGTTCAGCGTCATGCAATTATTTGCGACCTTGGGTCTGGTCGCGCTCGGCCTCGGCTTGTCCATGCTGGTGCGCGAGTTCGATCTCTCGGTCGCCGGCATGGTCAGCCTCGCCGGCTGCATCGCGGTGCTGACCGGCGTGAGCCATCCGTGGCTCGGCGCGCTGTTGGGCGTCGCGGCCGGAATTATCAGCGGCCTGATCCAGGGCCTGATCATGACCCGCCTCAACTTGAGCTCGGTCGGCGTCACGCTCGGCGGCCTGCTGACCTTGCAGGGACTGACCTATGTGCTGTCAGGCAATCAGACCGTCAGCTATCCCAACATGGCGGTCGCGCTCGGGCTCAATGCGCCGCTGTTGCATTTGTTCTCGGTGCGCAGCGCCGTCGCACTGTTGGTGTTCGTGCTGGCCGCCCTGGTGATGACCTACACGTATATCGGCCGCGATGTGATCGCGACCGGCAGCGACCGTCGCGCCAGCCGCATCGCCGGGCTCGACACCGATCGGGTCGTGATCGGCGTCTTCACGGCTTCGGGTGCGTCGTCGGCGCTGGCGGGCGTACTCCTGAGCTACAGCCTCGGCGCGGCGTCCCCGGCCGGACTCTCCGACGTGTTGGCGCCGGCGGCAGCCGCCGCCATCGTCGGCGGCGTTTCGGTGGTCGGCGGCCGCGGCAGTCCGGCCGGGATCGCCGCCGGTGTCTTGACGTTGTGCGTGCTGCGCTCGGGGCTCGGCGCCATCGGCGTGCCGCCCTACGTGCACGATCTCGTCACCGGCGGCATTCTGCTCTTCATCGCCATCCTCGACGCGCCCGATCTGATGCGCCATGTCACCGCCTGGCGGCTGTCGCGCGCCGAACGGCGGGCGCAGGCGCTTGCGGAGACGCCGTCGTGAACTCGCAGCCACCGGCATCACGACCGCCGTCGTCGTACGATTTCGTGCCGCTGCCCGACCGCGCGCCGCTGCAATTTCCCGGCGGCGCCCGCGTCGCGCTGATCTTCACCATCAATATCGAATATTGGGAGCCGTCCCGGCCCGGCCAGAAAGAGCCGCTGTTTGCCGGCGGCCCGGCGACAATCCCGCACGCGCTGCCCGGCGACGTGCTCGACACCGCGAACTGGACGTGGCGCGAATACGGCCAGCGCGTCGGCATCTGGCGGCTCTTCGACGCGTTCGATGCCGCTTCGGTGGCAGCGTCCTGCACCTGCAACGGCATGATCCTCATCGAGCGGCGCCGCATCATCGATGCGGTGAAGGAACGCGGCTGGGAGCTGGTGCCGCACAATTGGGTGCAGAACGATCTGTTGACCTACTACGCGCACGACCCGGCGCAGGAACGCGCCGTGATCCGCCGTACGCTCGACACTTATGAAAACGTGGTCGGCAGACCGGCGGCGGCGTGGTTGTCGTCGGCGATCCGCGGCACGCCGCACACGCCGGCGTTTCTGAAGGAATTCGGCCTCGTCGCCTATTGCGACTATCTCAATGACGACCAGCCTTATCTGATCGACACCATCCACGGGCCGATCGTCTGCGTGCCGTACTCGAACGACGTCAACGACTTCAACATGTTTGCGCGCGGCGGCCTGTCGACGCGCGACGGGCTCGACATGCTAAGGCTGTGCTTCGATCAGCTCCATGCCGAAGGCGCGCAGAGCGGTCGCATCATGAATGTCGGCCTGCACCCGCACGTGATCGGCCAGCCGCACCGCATCGCCGCCTTGCGCGAGTTCATCGCCTACGTCAAAAGCCAGCCGGGTGTGTGGTGGCCGACGCGCGAACAGATCGCGCGCTGGTATCTCGGCGAGGCGGCGCGGCATATGCCGGGGCGATGATGATGGGCGTACGCGTTCAATTGTTGTGCTTACGTTGACTCTAACTCAGATCGATCGGTCAGACGCGGCAAAGATAATCGGAAGCGCGCTTTCCGTTCTGCAAGCTCCCGGTAGCTTTGTATGGTCGCCCGTCGAATCATCAAGCGGCATCCAAGTAACGTGTGTTGCCTCCCGGCGCTGGTGGGGCGTAAACTGGCAGACAAACCAGAGAAGACGCACGCCAGGGAGTACAAGCCTATGATGATTGACATGCACGCGCATTGGAAACCTTCCGAGGTCGCTGATGCGCTGCGGGCGCGCACACGGGAGCCGCGCATCGTTCGTGGAACAGACGGGGTCGAGGTGCTGAAGGCGCCACGAATGGCCGATGCCCCGCTGGCCGAGGCATTCAATGAAGCCGTGGTTGAACTGGCGCGCATGGACCGGCAGGATGTTTCGGTAAGCGTCCTGTCGGTGCTGGGCTCGTTCTGCTGGATCGAGGCACAACCGATCGACGTGGCCCTGCCTCTGTGCCGGAAGGTGAACGATGGGCTTGCGGCGATCTGTGCGGCGCATCCGGGCCGGTTCGCGGCGTTTGCGGCATTGCCGTTGACCGATATGGCGGCCGCCGCAGCGGAGTTCGAGCGGGTGCTGGGGCTGCCGGGGATGATCGGGGCGCAGTTGCCCGGAAACTTCTTCTTGACGCGGCATGACGCCGAGGCGGCGCGGCCGCTGCTGGCGGTAGCCGATCGCCATAAGGCGGTCGTTTTCATTCATCACGGACCGCGGCCGGGCGATGCGTTCCCCAAAGTTGCCGGCAAGACAGACAACGCCCGGCGACGCAACGGCACGCTCGATATGCAGGCAAGTCTGTCGTCGGTGATGGTGACGCTATGCCTGACTGATCTTCTGGCGGATTACCCCGATGCGACCGTCGTGGTGCACAATCTGGGCGGCAACATCCCCTATGAGGTCGAGCGGATGGATCATCGCTGCCTGCTCGACACGCCCGATGAAGAGCTGCCTTCCGCCCGGTTTCGCCGGGCCGCCACAGTGTATGTCGACTGCAACTCGTTCGGGCCGCGGGCGATCGAGGCGGCGGTGCGGCTGTACGGTGCTGAACGGATCGTGTGCGGCACGGACGGCAGTGCGTTCGGCGTGGACTGGACGCGCAACGCGCTGGAGGAGGCCGAGATAGGCGCAGAGGCGCGAGAGGCGATCCTCCATCGTAATGCGGCCGCGATCATGGCGCGCGCCGGCGACGGCGTCGTTGGAGCCAAGGTTGCGGCCTGACGACGGCTTCAGTTATCGACGCAAAGATGCCCGTTCCGAGGTAGGCCTTTCTGGTCGTGTCTCAGTTTGACCTGACCTTTGCGGGTTTCGCGGGTTCGCGTTCTCATCCCAAATAAGTATAATCGCGCGCGCGGCATCGCCTCGATCGCGGACCGCTGCACCGCATCGTGGCCTTGCGTGAG
>JASHXZ010000757.1 GCA_030043285.1 Xanthobacteraceae bacterium
CCGCCCTGGCCGCCGCCGATGCATTCGGTGGCGATGCCGCGCTTTTTGCCGAGCCGCTTCATGGCGTTGACCAGATGCAAGACGATGCGGTTGCCGCTGGCGCCGACCGGGTGACCGACGCCGATGGCGCCGCCGTCGACATTGAGCCGCTCGCGCGGAATGCGGCCGGCGGAGCTGAAAAGGCCGAGCGCGTCGCGGCAAAATTCCTCGTCCTGCCAGGCGGCAACACAACCCAGCACTTGCGCCGCAAAGGCTTCGTTCAGCTCCCACAATTCGATGTCATCAAGCGTAAGCTCGTGGCGGCGTAGCAGCGGGGTTGAGCAATAGACCGGGCCAAGCCCCATGACGGATGGGTCGAGCGCCGCCCATTCGCTGTCGACGATCATCGCTTTGGGCGTCAGCTTGTGCCGCGCGACGGCGTCCTCGGAAGCGAGAATGACCCACGAGGCGCCATCGGTGATCTGCGAGCTGTTGCCCGGCGTGACTTTGCCCCACGGGCGTTCGAAGGCGGGCTTGAGCTTGGCGAGCGCCTCGGCGGTGCTGTCGGGCCGCACGCCGTCGTCGTAGTCGTACACGGTGCCGTCGCGCGCGAAAGTTGGTTCGATCTCGTCGGCAAAGAAGCCGTCGCGCTGCGCCGCCGCCAAGCGCCGCTGGCTTTCGGCAGCGTATTCGTCGGCATCGCGACGCGTGACGTGGAACAGATGGCCGACCAGCTCGGCGGTCTGTCCCATGTTCAGATCGGTGATCGGATCGGTGAGGCCGCGTTCGAGCCCGATCACCGGCTTGAAAAACGCCGGGCGCAGGCCAAGCAGGGCCGACAGCTTGGCGCTAAGCGTGCGGGCGCCGAACATCCGCGCGTACCAATTGACCGCGCCGCGGCTGAAGACGAGCGGCGCATGGCTCAGCGCCTCGGCTCCCCCGGCAAGGATGAGATCGGCCGCGCCGTCGCGAATATACCGATAGCCGGTGTCGATCGACTGCATGCCGGAGCCGCAATTGATCTGCATCGTGAAGGCGACCATCGCCTCGCCCATGCCGAGCCGCAGCGCGGCGACGCGCGCCGGATTCATCTCGTCGGCAATGACGTTGACGCAGCCGAGGATGACGAGGTCGAAGGTGTCGGGCGCAAACGGCTGGCGCAGCAGGAGCGGCCGCCCGCATTGCACGGCGAGATCGACCGGCGTGAAGGGACCGGGTCGGCCGCGCGCTTTGATGAACGGCGTGCGGCTGCCGTCGACGATGTAAATCGGCCGCCTTACTCCGCCGCGGCCGGCGGGAAGTGGAGCGGAAATTGGTCCGGCGTCGCCTCGCGCGGCGTCGCTTGGAATGTCGCTGATGACTCGTCTCCTTGATGCAAGGCGTCGCGGCCCGTCAGTTCCTCCGGCGCAAAATCATCGACCGCGACAGCCGCCGCCACGGCGTCAGCCGTGTCTTTCAGCTGTGCGGCCTCATCCGCGGTGATGGTGCGCTGCTTGAGCGCCTGATCGATGTCGCGGACGTGCGCCGCGCGCAAGCGCTCGCGGATCGGCTGCACCGCGGCGACCATGGCGAAGGCGCGTTCGAGCAGCGCCACGCCGTTGTGTTTCTCGCTCTCCGGCGGATGGAATAGGTCCGCCACAAGGCGATCGCGCGCAGCGCTTGGCGCAGTGACGAGAGCGGCACAGCGTTCGGTCACGCGGTCGGAAGGCCCGCGCCGTCGCGGGCCGAACGGCTGGACGAAAAAACGCAACAGCCAGCCCACCGGCCTGATCGGGAAATTGGCGAAGATCTCGTCGAAGCGCGCTGCGATAGTGGCAAAGCTTGCCTGCATGCACCATTCGAGCAGCGGAAAATCCTCGCTGTGCTGGCCTTCGTCGTTCCAGCGCTTGAGCGCCGCGCTCGACAGATAAAGCTCGGAGAGGATGTCGCCGAAGCGCGCCGACAGCATTTCCCGGCGTTTGAGGCCGCCGCCCAGCGTGAGCAGCGCGACATCGACGGCGAGTGCGAACGCCGCCGCATAGCGGCCGAGCTGTCGGTAAAATTTGCGCGCCGCGCCGGCATCGGGTGCCGGGGCGAACAGGCCGCCGGTCCAGGCGCGTCCCCAGGCGCGCAACGCATTGACGGTGCTGTGGCGGACATGGCCCCAGAACGCGGCGTCGAACGCCTCGAGCCCGCGCTGGCGGTCGGTGTCTTCGAGCGCCATCATTTCCTGCAACAGATAAGGATGGCAGCGGATCGCGCCCTGGCCGAATTGGATAAGGCTGCGGGTCACGATATTGGCGCCCTCGACCGTGATGCCGATCGGCACCCCGCGATACAGGCTGCCGAGATAGTTCAGCGGCCCCTCGATGATGGCCTTGCCGCCGTGCACGTCCATGGCGTCGTTGACCGAGATGCGCATGCGCTCGGTGGCCTGCGCCTTCATGATGGCGGTGATGACGGCTGGATGATGCCCGGCGTCGAGCACTGCGCAGGTCATGCGGCGTGCGGCGTCCAGCAGATAAGCGGTCGCCGCCATGCGGCCGAGGCGCTCTTGGATCGCTTCGAAGTGCGCGATGGCGACATGGAATTGCTCGCGGATGCACGCATAGGCGCCGCTCGCGTGGGCGGTGAAGGCTGCCCCGGCGGCCGATAATGACGGCAGTGAAATGCCGCGCCCGGCGGCGAGCGCGCTCATCAGCATTTTCCAGCCTTTGCCGGCCTGCCCGACGCCGCCGATCACGTAATCCATGGGGATGAACACGTCGCGGCCCCAGTTCGGGCCGTTCTGGAACACGTGCATCGCCGGCAGGTGGCGGCGGCCAATGTTGATTCCGGGAAGATGCGTGGGCACCAGGGCGAGCGTGATGCCGACATCGTCATGATCGCCGATCAGGTGATCCGGGTCGTGCAGCTTGAATGCAAGGCCCATCATGGTCGCGATCGGGCCGAGCGTGATATAGCGCTTGTGCCAATTGAGCCGAATGCCGAGCACGTCGCGGCCTTCGTAGCGGCCGCGGCAGACAACGCCGGAATCGGTCATCGACGCGGCATCCGAGCCGGCCTCGGGACTGGTCAGGGCGAAGCAGGGAATCTCCTCGCCGCGCGCGAGCCGCGGCAGCCAGTAATCCTGTTGCGCTTTGGTGCCAAACTGCACCAAAAGCTCTCCGGGCCCGAGCGAGTTCGGCACCATGGCGGTGCACGCGGTACTGATCGAGCGCGACGACAGCTTGCGGATCACCTCCGAGTGCGCGTAGGCGGAGAAGCCGAGGCCGCCGTACGCCTTCGGGATGATCATCGCGAAGAATTTCTTCTCCTTCAGAAACGACCAGACTTCTGGCGGCAGGTCGCGCAATTCCCAATTGAGCTCCCATTCGTCGACCATGCGGCAGAGGTCTTCCACCGGGCCGGCGAGGAATTGCTGCTCCTCAGCCGACAGCCGCGCCGGCGCGAAGGCAAGGAGCTTGCCCCAGTCGGGATTACCGGTGAACAGCTCGGCGTCCCACCACACGTCGCCGGCTTCGATGGCTTCGCGCTCGGTGTTGGACAGCCGCGGCAGCGCATGCTGCGCCAGGCGAAAGATCGGCTTGGTGATCCAGTCCCGCCGGAAAGATGAATGGGGCATGGAATTTCCCCTTTCTGGGTCGTGATGCGATTGGCCGTTGCGGTTGCCGAAAGCTGTATGTTTTTAGGCGCCAAATGTTACTTTTTAGCCTAGCCTACCACCGCCCCTCCGCCGCGCCAGTGCCGGCCGCGGTGGAAGGCGATTTGCCAATATATCGGTAGCGTTGCGGGCAAGATTAGGGCCCGCGTCACCGCCAAAGCCTCTAGCCGCCGAATCTGCACGCCGGGGTGCCCATATGGCGCCTCCAGGCCGCTTTGGCTCCAACCCTCATAAACCTGCGCGCCCGCCCGCTTGTGAGCGTCGCTATCACCGCGCTGCGTCTAATTGCTCGCAAATCGCATGAGGGCCTGTGAAACAACTCGCGGCTCCGACGTTCTCCTAAAGAGAACACCAGAAGGAGACCTGCCATGTGCGATTATAGTCTTCACGGGGTTGCCTCCCGACCGGCAAAGGTCGGCGACAGACTCGTCACCACTGATTTTCGTAATACTTTGACGCGAGGTTTTTCTGCAGTCGGGGAGCCCGAGGTTGCGGTGTGCCTGATGCCGGGCACCGAGCTTGCATTCGAGGCCGAGGTCGAGCGCTACCATATCTGGCTGCAAATGCTGTTTTTCCGCAGAGACAAATGGAAGATTCCGCACAAGGTCGGCCGGTTCCGTCAGATCAACGTCGACAATCCCGCGACGCACCATGACGCGATCGAGTTCCCGGACGGTCGCCTGGTGCTGGTAACGCGGCTGCGCCCCGGACAACATGCGACCGTATTGCAGCTTCCCGCCCGGCAGCATGCCGCGACCGAAGCAAAGAGCGAACCGCGCCCGGCAAGCCCGGCTTCCGCCCGCTGAAGGTGAGCGGAGGACTGGTGCGTGGAGGCCGAAACCGAAGAAGAGGCTCGCGCTTTGCTGGCGAGCGGGCAGGGCGAGCGGCTCGGCATCGACGATTGTGTCCAATGCGACGTTACGCAGATCTACAGGTGAACGCGGAACGCGACCTCAACCCAGCAAACGATAGCGCATCCGCCCTTCAGTTTTATCCGATCCATAGTGCATTGACGCGCCGCCCTGTCGTTCGGCCACCAGTTGATGGCGGCGCGGTCAGCCCGAGGCCGCGCGCCTGGCGTGCGGCTTCAACTCGGTCGGCGCATTCAGGCCCTCAATCGCTTGCCGATCGGACTTCTGCCGCCGCGCAGTGTGCCGGAGCGCGTAGACGTGGGTGAACTCGGCGCCGAACAGCACGATTTGCGCCGAGTAATAGACCCAGATCAACAGCATCACCAGCGAGGTTGCCGCCCCATAGGTCGACTGCAGCGCGAGCTTACCGACATAATAGCCGATCAGAAATTTCCCCGCCTCGAACAACGCCGCGGTCAGCGCCCCACCGAGCCACACGTCGCGCCAATCGACCGGCGCATCCGGCAGCCATTTGAACATCATCGCGAAGGCAAACGTGATGAGAACGAACGAAACGCCGGAACCGACGATCCGCAATGTGGATTCCGGCATGTAGGAGCCGAAATATTTACCGGTCGCCGAAAGCCCCGCGGTAAAGATCAGTGAAACCAGGAGCAGAAAGCCGAGCGACGCGACGCCGGCGAGCGACATCAGGTAACTGCGCAAGAGGCTCCACCAGCCGCTT
>JASHXZ010000758.1 GCA_030043285.1 Xanthobacteraceae bacterium
TGCCTTTCGAGGCGTCGATCACCTGAGGAACATACTGGGCGAGCGATTCATAAATGAAGAATCCGCTGCCGGACGCGGCGCCGAGCACAATGCCGTCAAGCGGCTCGCGAAGGCCGAAATGCTCCGCGGTGCCGGAAAGAGATGCGCTCAGCCTGCCTGTGGTGCGGCAGCTCAAGGCAGCGAAGCCGACCGTCATCAGGCCCAGTCCGATGAGAGGCAGCGCCTTGAACCCCTCCTCAGCCAATCCGGTGCCGAAAATATTTCCGCCAATCACGGCGAGCGGGCTCGAGGATTTCTCCAGACTTTGCGCCGGGATCACAACGTAGAAAAAATCGTAGCAATAGTCCCAGAACGGGGTTGTCAGGAGCCAGAACATGATGACGCTGACGAGCGCCTGGAGCCAACCAGACCTGGGACGGCCGCACATCTGATTGATGTAATAATTTATCAGAAATGCGATGTAGATCGCGAGGATGGAGAACACTTGCCAGGCTTCGGTGACCCCCGGTGGAGCGGGCTGGCCGCCAATCGGCAACTGAAGCCAGGTAAACGGGACCGTAAACAGCATAAGGGCGACGATCAGAGAGACGAATACCGGCAGCAGATGTTCGTGGGTCCAGGTCGAGCGGCCGCCCAGCAACGGAAAGACGACGTTGAGGGAGAGTTTGAACTTGGTGTCGTTTGGCGCGATGTCGTTTGGCGCGATGTCGGTTGCCGTGATGTCGGTTGCCGTGGTGCCGGTTGCGGTGGTGCCGGTTGGCGCGCGATCTGCCAAATCGGGTGTTCTTTCATCCGGCGCAATGGGCTTATCGACGACTTCGTGGGCGGACGAAGTCCGGCGCGCTGTCGCGTTGTCCTCGCCCGCGGAGCTCGAAGCGACCGCCTCGCGCTGAACGTCGTCCTGGCATCCGATCGACGACTGCGTGCGTGGTGTCATGACGGGAATGCGTATGAGATCAGCGGTACAAGTATTGCTGAACCGACTGTTTGGATTACCGATAGTTTGGCCACGCGCATCTGGCACTCCGCCGGTCACGTCGAGAACGGCGACCGCGAGAACGGCGACCGCAGCAATATGCGCCGGAAAGGACTTGCCCGGCGCCGTCAAGGAAGCCGAGTGAGTCCCGTCCAAGCGTATAAGGTTGTGATCGCCAGCACAGCGGCGGCACGCGCGTGCCGCCGAGACCGGCGCCGGACGCGCGCCGTCAGCCGCTACTTATGATGCTGCAACCGCCAGCACTGCGGCGGGCAGTTGGATCCTGGCAAGTTCGTCGTCGGATCCGCAGTCCGTGGCGCTTGGTAGTTGTAGTAGCTGCGTGTCATGGGATGGTGCGCACGCAAATGATAGTCGTTGGCTATGTGGTTATTGTAGCCCGCGCTGCCGCCGCCGGTCTGGTATGGAGCGGTAGTGGCCGGGCCGTAGTGAGCCGCGAGGGCAGGGTACGCAACGCCCATTGCGGCCATGAAGGCAACCGCACCAAGTTTCGCACTGAGTTTTGACTTGATCATCGAGCTCCTCCTGACGCCAAACATCTCTGCCCCGGCACGGGTGGAAATGCCGGGCGTTCCTGACAACAAAACGGATTAGCCGCGGCAAACGTGGAGATGCCGGCCACGGGTATCAGGTCCCCAATCCCGCAAATTGCATTCCGTTCCTGCGGCAAAACGATACGAAAGGATCGTTCGCTTCACGACACAGTCGCGAGGATGACTCGTATTCGCCATTGCGGCTTGCCTCAGGTGTGTCGAAGCAGAGCGCCGAGCGTATTGATGGCCTCATCGATCAAAGATTGTTGATAGCGATAGTACATTTCGTCGCCCATGGGGGTGGAGAAGGAACCGGTGTAGCGACGACAACGCGCGCGCAGATCCGTCAGCCGCTGCAAAATTGCCTGCGCCGCGGCACGGCGTTCCGGTGCATCGATCGGGTAGGCGGCCGTTGCCTCGCGGATTTGCGCATGCGTCAGCCCGGCATCGGCGAATTCCTTGAGCGCGGTTTCGAGCTTCTCGCGCGCCGCATCGATCCGCCACAGCCGGAAGCGGCTGAAGGCGGCCATGCCGTTGAACAGGATCGTCACCGCCATGACCAAATAGATCCAGTAGGCCGGTGACAGCAGATTGACCAGCCATGGAAAATATTGATCGGCGAGTGACGGCTCACCTTTGAGAAAAAACTGGCGTGCCGCGGTGGCAAGCGGCGCCGTCGTCGCCGGACTGGTGGCATTTGGCGGATTGCTGCGCACGAAGCCGGGCAGCTCCGCCGCAAGCAGCACCAGCATCGCGACCTGGTCGGCGCGTTTCGCGCACGGACCGGCGACAATAAGCGTTGCCAGACGCGCCGCTTGTTTATCTGAAGCCGGAGTCGGCCGGACCAGATCAAACCGGCCGGCGGCGATCGTGCCGAGGCTGAGCCAGGGATAGCGCGCGATCAATCCTTGCAAGTCGGTGGGCGCGACGATGTCGAAATCGTGCTCGCGCATGATGTCGTGCAAAACCTTGGCATCTTCGTCCATGACGAACGCGGCAAGATCGAGTTTTCCTTGCGCGACCAGCGCGGCCTGCTCGGAGAATTCGTGGTACGAGAAGCGCACCCCCAATTGTTGCAGATCCGAGCCGGCAAAAAGCTGACGCATCAGATACGCAGTTCCGGATCCTTGCGGACCGATGCCGATCGAGGCGCCGCGCAGATCGGTAAAACTGCGAAAGGTGTTGTCTGGCCTTGCCAGCAGGATCAACGATTCCCGCTCGGGTAATTGGCCGAGCAATTCGATGCCGGCGTCGGCCGATACCGGCGTGCCATCCTGGATGAGGCCGAACATCGCCCCGCAATGCGCGCCGTTGCCGGCGAGCCGACTGACATTTTCGATCGATCCTGCGGTCGAAACGACGGTGAGCGTGCCGTGCCCGCGCTCGGCGCGATCCGCCAAGTGCCTTGCCAGCGCGTGATAATAGCCACCCGAGGTGCCGCTCACGATGGATGCGTGCAGATAGCCGTAGTCGCGCGCGATGCCGAAGTCGGCGGCAATGGCCGCGATGATCGCGGCGGCGCCGAGGAGCAGCGCTGCACGCGCGAGCCCCTTGCCGTACCAGGTTCCGCGCGGGCTGTCGTTCGATGGTGCTGTCGCGGCTGTCGGCTTCGCGTCGCGAATTCTCATCCGGCCTCCCGCTGCGCTT
>JASHXZ010000759.1 GCA_030043285.1 Xanthobacteraceae bacterium
GACGAAACAGCAAAAACAACGATCACGCGTGCGCCACATCCGTGCATCTCACTGGTGTGCGCGCTCTGTCAAGCAGGAAAACAACGATGACCAGACAAATCCCGCTTTCGCAGATCGGCGACGCCGACGGCTTCAAAAAGCGCGTCGAGGCGTTCCGCCAAGCCAAGATCGATCACCAGAAGACGATCGACGTGCCGGCGCCGCAGGAGCACCATGTGGTCGAGGCGGTCGTGCGCCGCGTCCCTCACCCCCATGGCGACCCTGCGGCGGGAGAGGGAAGCGAGGGGGCAGGTGGGCCGGACGATTACGTGATCGACGATTATGAGATCGTCGACGACCGGCCGTCGCTGCGGGCGCGCAAGGACGCGCTCATTCATCAGGTCGCCGAGGCCGAGCGCGAGCTGATGGTCGCCGCGATGGCGCCCGGCAAGCGCCGCCTCGCCGGCCTGCGCGCGCAGGATATTTACCAGAAACCGCAAGCCGAGCGCAGCGACGCCGACAGGCAATTCCTCGCCGAGACGCAGGCGCGGCTCAAATGCGAGGCCGCGATCGGCCGCCACGCCGCCGAGCTGCAAGCCGCGATCGAGGATTTGACCGAAGAGACGATCGGCGCCTGGCAGCCGGCGCCGTTTCCAGCAAGCGAAACGCCCGACTCCTAACTCCCGCTCCGGGAGAGGGGAAGAGCAAGCGTCGAGTTGACATTCCGTATTCCCAAACCAAAGCCGTGCGCACGCCGGGTTGGCGGGCGGCGGCGTGCGCACGGCCAAAAAAATGACAGCAACGCAAATCCAATTCCGCCGCGGCAGCGCGGCACAGATGGCGACATTCACCGGCGCCCAGGGCGAGGTGGTCGTCGATACGACCAACAACCGCGTCGTCGTGCAGGATGGCGCGACCGCCGGCGGCTGGCCGAGCGCGCGCGTGATCGACCTGGCGCCGGCCTGCGGGCGGCTGAAATATGTCAGCGCAACGCAAATCACGTTCGCGCCCTACAACGGCGGCATCGTCAAGATCGCCGGCGCGCTCTATGCGGTTCCGTCCGCCGGCATCACCGCCGCCAATACTTCGGTCTACGTCAACGGCACCGCAAGCCAAAACCTCGCCGCCTCGATGCTCTATTACGTCTATCTGTTCAACAATTCCGGCACGCTGACCGTCAACTTCTCGACCACGGGGCATACCACCGACACGACCGCCGGCAACGTCGGTACCGAGATCGAGAGCGGCAACAACACCTACACGCTCATCGGCATGGTGTACACAAACACGTCCGCTCAATTCTCCGACGCCTCGGCTTTTCGTGGCGTCGCGTCGTGGTTCAACCGACGTAATCGAGACCTGCAAAGCGCGGGGCTGTCTGCCGCCCAGACAACCTCCGTAAACGCCTTTGTCGAGGTTTCCAGCTCGTCCAGCGGACGGGCTTTAGCGGTGCTGTGGGGTGACGAAGGAGTTTTCCTTCAGATTTTCGGCCAAGTAGTCAACACGAGCACCGGGCAGACGGACTATGTCAATATCGGCGATGGAAGCACTACGGCAATCACCGCGAATGGCGCTGAAGGCATGGCCCTGGCGAACGTCGGTTATCAGGACATGACGACTTACTCGGGCACCCCGAGCGAGGGTTTGCATCAGTATTATCAGCTGGCTTGTGTCACTGGAGGCACCGGCACCTTCTATACGCAGCTAAGCGGGTTGATCAGGCAATGACCCGATAGGCAGCGACATTCCGGTCGCGTAGACGCGCTGTCACACGTCGCGCGGCTCTTTGCTTTTTCGAACAAAAAGGTGACTGATGCGAGCGTTTCTCGCCGCGATGATCTTTTGCCTCAGCGCCGCGCCGTCGCGTGCCGATCTGGCAAGCTGCTACGGCCGCGAGCACCATCAGGTCCGCACCGCCAGCGGCGGAAACTACGACCCGTCGCGGCTGACCGCCGCGCATCACTCGTGGCCGTTCGGCACGCGCGTGCGGGTCACCAACCTGCACAACGGCCGCTCCGTCGCCGTCATCATCAACGATCGGGGTCCTGCCGCCTGGACCCATCGCGCCATCGATCTTTCGCTCGGTGCCTGCCGCGCCATCGGCAGCCGCGGCTTGGCGCGCGTCTTCCTGCAAATCATCGGAGCTCATCATGAAGCGCATTCTCGCCTTCGTCCTCGCCATCATGTTCGCCGCCGCCGCGACTGAGGCCCGCGCGCAGACTGCAAGCGAGCGCGCCGCCTGCAAACCGGACGTGTTCCGGCTGTGTGCGGCCCGCGAGATCGCGGCCGCGGCGCTCGGCGACCGCGCCGGCATTTACGTGTGCTTTCGCGCCCATCGCCACGACCTGTCGCCGGCCTGCGACCGCGTTTTGAAAAATCACGGGTACTGACATGGGCAACGACAAGGAGTTCCGGCGCGCCGCGATGAAGCTGACCGTCACCATCGCGATCATTGCTGCGGTTGTTCTGATGGCTCGTTGGGCGTCCGCGCACGATGACCTGTCATCCGTAACCTTGGTGAACGATGACGGTCGCTTCGCCAATTCGCCGCTCAAGCCGTGGTTCGATCAGCTCAAAAGCGGTAACGGGCTGTGCTGCAGCTTTGCTGACGGCGTGACGGTCGAAGACGTCGACTGGGACGTTCACGATGGCCATTACCGCGTGCGTCTTTACGGAGCGTGGGTGCCGGTGCCCGACAACGCGGTCGTAACCGAACCGAACCGCTACGGCCACGCCGTGGTGTGGCCGTATCAGGACGCCAGCGGCGTTACACGAATCCGCTGCTTCATGCCCGGCGCAGGCACCTGATCTTGGGGTTTGTTTCATCGCGGGTGCGCCGCCATGGCCGCGCGCTACCAGCAAATTCAAACAACGCAAATGGAGACAGCCATGGCGATCACTCCGGTTGTC
>JASHXZ010000760.1 GCA_030043285.1 Xanthobacteraceae bacterium
ATTACGGCCGCAATTATTACGCCGTGTACTTCGCCGACCCCGACGGCATGAAGCTCGAAGCCATGATCTGAGCCCCGCCGAAGAAACAGCGCAAGCCGAAAGCAAGGAAGAAAAAGTAAACGCATTACGTCTTCCTTTCTTGGCGCGCACCGCCTCATTTCCTCATCCTGAGGTGCGCGCCTTCGGCGCGCCTCGAAGGATGCTGGCCCCGGCGCCTCGGCCTACATCCTTCGAGGCTCGCTGCGCTCGCACCTCAGTGAACGGAAGGCAAAGCTCTCTCGTTCTCGCGATGCGGTTTTTGCATCCGAGGTCTCGGCACGGCACGGCACGAAACGTTGCCTCCCGGGCAAATAAAATGAGGGAGGCGGAGCGCCGACAGGCGCGTAGTCAAGAGCCGCGCCACGCGTTGCGACGTTACCGTCCCAACACGCTTCGGGCGCGGCGCGCGCCAAGCATTACGACGTTACCGCCGCAATGCGCTTCGGGCGCGCTCGCCTCTCGGCGCTCCGTCGCGGCACTCGCCAGGCTGTTACCTCTGGCTCAGCTTCGGGCTGCGCTTACCGGAATCCGCAGCAGCTTTAGGCCGCTGCAAACCCCTTTTACTAGCGAAGCTCCTCGCGTCCCGATCGTAGTGTCGGGCTGGCAGGGTCCGAAGCCGCTCGGGAGCGAAAGTGTGTGGCTTTCGCGCGCAGGCACCGCACTCGCTTCCGCCTTACAGGAGCACCCTCGCGAAGGCATCCCTCAGGAGCGAGCGGCGTCGCCTTTTAGTGGCCGCGCCGAAGGTGTCAACATTTTTCCCTTAACAGCAGAACAGCCGTTGATTCTACGGCGTTTTTTCTTTTTCGCTTTCGCCATCGACGCCGGGCGCTCGCGGCGTGATTCGCATAGCCTCATCTAACCCTCGGATTTCGCGGCGCAAAATCCAGGGAATCATGTGCGCGGTCGCCCGGCTCTCGCTCGCTCAAGCCGGGCGAGTTGGTGTGCGTTGGGGACAGGATCAGAGCAACGCGTATTGCGCGCGTTCGCGCTTGGCCAGGAGCGCGAGCGCTTGACCCGCGATGTATGTCTTAAAATGCAGGCTTTCCTGGTGCGCCTTGAAGGCTGCTTCATCCCGAAACAGTTCGTAGAACAGAAATTGCGCGGGGTTGTCCTTGTTTCTTCCGATCAGAAACAGTTTCACGCCGGGCTCACTTTGCGCTTGCGGCAAGAAGCGATCGAGGATGTCGGCGACGTTGTCGGCCTGTCCCTCGTTCGCCTCCCACTGCGCGACAACCAATAGTCCTTCGCCGCTAACGGCGTCGGCGATGGTCGTCTTGTTTGACGGATATCCAGCCATGTTTGCTCCTCGCTGTTTGAGACGCAGTCGTCGACGGCAAGCGTGGCTGCCGCGCCCGATCCGCGCGGCCCATATAGCTGCTGTTCAGAGAGTTTTGCTTCGGCGAAGATCGAAGTATCAATTTCGTGATAGTTCGATTTACACCTCGTAGGATGGGTTGAGCGGAGCGAAACCCATCATAGGGCGTCGAAGCTGCATGATGGGTTTCGCAAGGGCTCAACCCATCCTACGCGCTGAGCATCTAAGGTATCTCGCCCGCGCGCATACCCAGAATTTCGGTACGCGCTGCAAAACCGAGACTGCGACCATGGCACGTGCAACAAGTTTTGCCGGGTCGAAAGGGCGGCGCACATTATTGTGCCCTCTCCCGCAAGCGGGCGAGGGCGCGGTTATGGGCGCCGAGTGTGCTGTTCCGGGCGTTCCTTGCGAACAGGACGGCCGGCGCTTTCTTGTGCGCGTCTGGCTCGAAGTCTATCGGCAGATTGTGGAGGAGGATCGGGTCGCGGGCGGGAACGAAGAGCGGCGGCCTGCGGGGAGGGCGGGACGGTGGAACATAACGCCACCCCGTGCTATATCCAGCAAATGAACCAAGCCGCTAAAGACATCTTTCGTCGTGTCGAGAGCTGGCCGCCCGAAGACCAGGAAGAGCTGGCCGAGCTCGCCCGCGAGATCGAGGCGCGCCGTAGTGGCGTGTATCGCCTCTCGGAGGATGAACGCGCAGCGCTGGCGGAAAGTGCCGCTGACGCAAGGGCGGGCCGGTTCGCGACCGACGGTGAGATCGCTGCAATTTTCAAGAAGGCACGCGCGCCGCGGGCATGAAAATCCGGTACACGGCCACTGCGCGCCGCGAATTAAGCGAGGCGGTCGAGTATCTGCTTGAGCATGCGCCGCACGTGGCCGGCGATTTTGCGGACAGCATCGAGCAAGCCGGCGCCGAGCCTCTGCGTAATCCGTACTCGGCGCAAGAGACCGAGCTGCGCGGCATCCGGCGCAAGTATATCCATCGTTTCCGCTACGGGTTATTCTACATGGTGGACGAAGCCGCGGACGAGTTGATCGTTATGAACATCCGGCACGTGGTCCGCCGCTGGCCCTGGGAGTAACCGTCATGCTGTTCACTATTCCGTCGATCGAGATGCCGAACGTCGACCTCGAGGGCATCATGCGGCGCCTGATCGAGACCGGTAAGCGGACGCATCAGTTGTGGCTGACGGCCGACTCCATGGCGTTTATTGCGCGTGGCCGCGAGTACCGCAGCGAATTTCATGTCAATCCGAGCTATGAGATTCAATATTCGCTGCGTGGCGAGCTGAAGCTGCACTATCGGACGGCGGAGGGCGTCGAAAAGATCGCGGTCGTGCCCGAGGGCTCCTGCCTGTTCCAGCCGCCGTTCGTGCCGCATTCGCCGCGCTTTGCGCCGGACGCCTTTCAGCTCGTTGTCGAGCGCGCCAGGAAACCCGGCGAGATCGACCGCTTCTATTGGTTCTGCCCGCAGTGCGACGAGTTCCTCCATGAAGAGAGCTACGCCGTGGATGATTATCGCGCCGATCCCGTCACCCAGGCCTATCGCAATTTTTACAACTCGGAAGAATTCCGCACCTGCAAGACGTGCGGCACGATCATGCCCGCGCCGGCGTCGTTGTGATGTAAACAGCTTTTTGGCGCTGACTCATTTTCCTCACCCTGAGGTGCTCGGCGCGAAGCGCCGAGCCTCGAAGGGCGAGGCCCCGGCGCCTCGGCCTGCATCCTTCGAGGCTCGCGCTGCGCGCGAGCACCTCAGGATGAGGTTCAAAACTGCAAGTGAACTAGCAAAAAGTTGCGATCGACGGCGTAGCGCGACCAGAAATGGTCAGATCACGACGCCATGCTGAACGGCACCGGGGCGTGGGCGACGACGGCGTTGCGCCCGCCGCGCTTGGCGGCGTAGAGCGCGGTGTCGGCGGCTTCGACCAGTTCGGCGGCGGGCAGGCCTTTTTCCGGCACCAGCGCCTCGACCCCGATGCTGATGGTGACGAGACGGCTCGGCGACTCGGCGTGGGTGATCATGAGGTCCTCGATCGCCTTGCGCGCCTCTTCGGCGAGCGCCGCCGCCCGCGCCAGATCGAGGCCGGGCAACAGCAGCGCGAACTCCTCGCCGCCGTAGCGCGCCACCAGCACCGCCTCTTCGAGCGTGACCAGCGACAGCGTTTCGCCAACCGCGCGCAGACAGGTGTCGCCGGCCACATGGCCGTAGCGGTCGTTGTAGAGCTTGAAATGATCGATATCGATCATCATCAGCGCCAGCGGCTTGCGGCTCTCCGCGGCGTGCTGCCAGGCGCTTTGCAGCTCGCGGTCGAAGCCGCGGCGGTTGGCGAGCCCGGTCAAGCCATCGAGGCTGGCGAGCTCGTCGAGGTGCTGATTGGCGATTTGCAGCTCTTCCTCGCGGCGGGCGAGCTTGTCGGCCATGTCGTCGAAGGCGCTGGCCAGCGGCTTGAATTCGGCGACCCAGCGCTCGTCGCTGGCGCGCACGTGCAGATCGCCGCGGCCGAACCGTCCTACGGTTCGGGTCAAGGAGCGGATCGGGCGCACGATCAGCTGCTCGCCGCCGAACCAGGTGAGAAGAAGAACGAGCGCGCCGATCAGCGCCAACTGCAAATAGCCGATGCCCATGTCGCGGTCGATGTCGGCCTGGACCGCAGCCTGGTCCAGCCCGACCACAAGGCGCGCATCGGTCCACGGCACGCGCACATAGGCGAAAATGTTCTGGCCGCCGTCGAGGCCGGCGCCCGTCAGCGCGCCTTGGTCGTGGGCCAGCATGGCGCGCACCATGGCGCGGTCGGCAAAGCGCTTGCCGACGAAGCTTTCCAGATTTGTCGAAGCCGCCGCCAAGGTGCCGCTGCCGTCGATCAGCAGGAACGACGCGCCCGGGTGTTGCGTCGCGGTCGCGGCGAGTTCGCCGATCCAATCGAGATTGATCGCCGCCAGCACGACGCCGACGACAGTGCCATCGGGTTTGATCGCCGGCAGCGTGGCAAACATCGTCGGCGGCCCGTCCAGCCGCCGGATCAGATAATCGCTAAGCGCAAACTCGCGCGAGTGCAGCGCATGTTGAAAGTGGGCGCGGTCGGCGACATTCAATCCGATCGCATGGGGCTCGATCGAGCAGGTGATGCGGCCGTCGGTGCCGGCGACCGACAGCGCGCGGATATACGGAACGCCGTTGCCGACGAGGTTGGTGAGATATTGATTGCATTGGTCGCGATCGAACGGCGTGCGGGCATAGACCCGCGCCACCATCTGTAAGAGCGCCCGCACCGAGACGATGATCTGGTCCTGCGCATCGGCGCCGCGCCGCGCCAGCTCGATGAGCTGGGCGTGGGCGTGCGCGGTGCGTTCGGCGCGCGCGCCCTCGATGGTGTGAACCCGCTCGAACATCAGCGGCGCCACGGCGAGCAGCGCCAGCACGATCAGGCGCGCGCGGATGCTCAGCGTCGGCCGCTCGCGCCGCAACGGCTTGCGCTGCGCCTTCGCAGACTTGTTGGGAAACGCGACCCCGTCCGGCATCTTCCGCCCTCAGCCCCGTTTCGCAACTTAGCCGAGAGACGTAAAAATGCTCTTCGTTGGATCGGCGCAATTTGATAGAAAACCGCGGAATGTTTACGCAGTGGCAACCATGAATCCGCATGCCGGCCTCGCCGAGGTGCGCCGCGAGATCGAAGCCGCCTGCCGCGACGCCGGGCGCGATCCGGCCGGCGTCACGCTCGTTGCCATCGCGAAGACGTTCGATGCCGCGGCGATCGAGCCGGTGATCGACGCCGGCCAGCGTGTGTTCGGCGAGAACCGCGTGCAGGAGGCGAAGGCGAAATGGCCGCCGCTTTTGGCGCGCCATCGCGCCATCGAACTGCACCTGGTCGGGCCGCTGCAATCCAACAAGGCGCGCGATGCGGTGGCGCTGTTCGACGCCATCCATTCGCTCGACCGCGACAGTTTGGCGGGAGCGCTCGCCAAGGAAATCGCGCGCCAATCGCGCCGGCCTGCGCTGTTCGTCGAGATCAATACCGGCGCCGAGGCGCAGAAATCCGGCGTCACGCCGCAGGACGCCGACGCCTTCATCGGCGCCTGCCGCGAGCGTCATGGCCTCGCGATCGCCGGCCTGATGTGCATCCCGCCGTTCGACGAAGCGCCGGCGCCGCATTTCGCGCTGACTGCGCAGATCGCGCGGCGCAATGGGCTTGCGCTGCTGTCGATGGGCATGAGCGCCGATTTCAAGATCGCGATCGCATTCGGCGCCACCCACGTGCGCGTCGGCACCGCGATTTTCGGCGCGCGGACGAAGGCGCCGTAGCCCCTATCCTATAAATTTGTTGATCAGAGAAAGCCGTCGATCGCAATGGCTGTCGCGTGTTTCGAAAGGATTGTTTTGTCAAGGGTCTATGACCGCCGAAGGCGGCGCTTCGCGCCCTTGACAAAACAATCCTTTCGAAACTTTTTCTGCCATTGCGATCGACGGCGGAGGGCGACGATTAAGACTGGAGCCGATCCTTTGGAAGCCGCTGCCGCGCCATGCGCGCCAGCGCGGCGCGGTCGAGCTTGTTGGTCGAGGCGAGCGGCAGCTCGTCGACGAACCAGACGTGGCGTGGATGCTGATAGGCCGGCGCATGTTCGAGCGCGAAGCGCTTGACCGCATCGGCATCGAGCGCGCGGCCGGCTTTGCGGATGACGAAGGCGACGGGCTTTTGGCCCTTGATGTCGTCCTCGATCGGCACCACCGCGGCCTGCGCCACGTCCGGATGCCGTTCCAGCATGCGCTCGACGTCGGCCGGATAAATGTTCTCGCCGCCGGAGACGAACATGTCGTCGGTGCGGCCGACGAAATAATAAAAGCCGTCGGCGTCGCGGCGGAACACGTCGCCGGTGATGTAATAGCCGTCGGGCGTGATCGGCCCGCTCCCTTCTCCTCCCCCGCTTGCGGGGGAGGGTAGGGAGGGGGCCCGTCGATTGTGATAGCCGAGCATCAGCGCCGGGCATTTCATTTCCAGCACGCCCTGATCGGCATCACAATTGGCGCCATCAACCAAGCGCACGCTGACTTGCGGATGCGGATAGCCGACCGAAAGCTCGGGCTGTGGCAATCCTTTGGGATGCGGGCCGAACACGACGGGCCCGGCCTCGGTGGTGCCGTACGCGTTGGTTACCGACGCGCGCGGCAGCGCTAAGCGCAACGCCGCCATCAGCGCGGCGCTGACCGGCGCCGAGCCCATGCGCACGAATGCGACGCTGGACAGATCGGTGCGCGCCAGCAGTTCGCGCTCGCGCAGCATCATGGCGATCATCGGCGGCACCGCGGTGAGGAAGCTGCAGCGATAGCGCCCGATTGCCTCGATATAGGCGCGCGCCGAAAACTGCGGCAGCAGCACGATGGTGGCGTAGGCGGCGCAGGCGAGCTTGGCGAGCGCCAGCGCGTTCATGTGATAAAGCGGCGCCGCGATCAGATAGATCTGGCGGTCGAGCCCGGACGAAAGCCGCGTCTGCACCACCCAGATATGGCTCTGATGCGAGAGCACGACGCCCTTGGGGGTGCCGGTCGAGCCCGATGTGTAGAGAAACATCGCCGGCTCTTTTTCCGCCGGCACGACGGCGTCGAACGGGCCGGAATCGAGGAACAAGTCGAATTCGTTGCCGAACGTCACGCAGTCAATGTCGCCTGGGCAGTCCGGCGCGCGTACCGCGTCGCAGAACGCGAGCTTGGCGCCGGAATCCGCAATGATGAAAGCGATCGTCTCGCGCGGAAACCTGAAGTTCACCGGCACCGCGACGAGCCCGGCGCGCATGATGCCGTAATAGGCCGCGACGTATTCGGCGCGGTTGGCGGAGAGGATGGCGACGCGATCGCCGCGGCGCAGGCCGCGCCTCGCCAACGCGCGCGCCACGCCGTTCGCCATGGCGTCGAGTTGCGCAAAGCTGAATTGGCGCGGGCTCCGCTCGCCGCCGAGATCGATGATCGCGACCTTGTTCAGATCGCGGCCGCGCGGCATCAGATCGCCGAGATTAATGAATGCCGACATACCACTCAACGATCTGATATCTCGACGATCGTATCGCCGCGCTCCAGCGATTGAACTATGGCTGACATTTTTTCCGCAAAGCGCGCAATCAAAGCTCGTTTAGTGGTGTTGCCGATGCGCACCCAAACGACAGCCGGCCCCTGATTGTCCAGGGCACGCATCATGACGAAATCTTCATCCTTGGTGATAAGCACTGCACCAATGGCAGCAGCATGGGCCCAAATGACCTTATCAGCGGCAGTGGTCAAGCTGATGTCAAAAACATGAACTGCGTCATGCCAGTGAGAAGAAAGATGGTTTGCCAGACTCGGCGGCAGCTGTGCGTCGATCAGGAATCGCACGTCAGGAAAGCCGGATTACCGGATGATCCAAGAGCCGCGCGGCATACTCGAGGGATGCCGTGATGTCGGCTGCTTCAAGGTACGGATAATCGGCCAAGATCTCCGCAGGTGTCGCGCCGCTAGCCAATAGCTCCAGGATATCAGCCACGCGAATTCGCTGGCCGCGGATGCACGGCCGACCGCTCAAGACATCGGGGTCCGACGTAATGCGGTCGAGATGGTTCGGCATCGGGTTCAATTTCTCTTTTATAGCAAGCAGTATATCAGTTTTCTTTTGCTAATCCACAAGCCATCGTGTCTACGCCGGCTTCGCCGGCGCCGTGAAATACGTGCCGCGGCCGCTGGCCAGAAGCTTGCCTTCGGCGTCGAAGATTTGCGCCTCGGCGGTGGCGAACTGGCTGCCGCTGCGGATGACCTTGCCGCGGGCGATGAGGTCGCCGCGCAGCGCCGGCCGGTGATAATCGACCCGCAGGTCGATGGTCGGCACGCCGCGTCCGGTCTGTTTCACCATGGCCCAGTCGGCGGCGAGATCGATCAAGGCGGCGAGCACGCCGCCATGCGTATAGCCGCGCTCGGTGTTGACCACCCACTCCTCGCGCCATTTTGCCTTAAGCTCGATGCCGTCATCGTGCACCGCCGTCACGGTGAGACCGAGCCAGCGGTGAAACGGCGCCCGCGTGATCAGCGCCTGGACGTCTTCGCGGGTGAGATCGTTGGACATGACGGATGCTGTTAGCCGGCTAACTCCAATAGAGCCGCATCGGATTGTCGACCAGCAGCGCCTGCTGCAGCGCCGCGGTTGGCGCGATCTTCGGAATGTAATCGACCAGCACGCCGTCGTCGGGCGCTTGTTTCTTCATGTTCGGATGCGGCCAATCGGTGCCCCAGATCACGCGGTCGGGAAAACGCTCGACCAAAGCGCGGCCGAACGGCACCACGTCGTCGTAGGGCGGGCCGGACAAGCTCATGCGTTCCGGACAGGTCACCTTGACCCAGAAATTTTCATGCGCCGCCATCAGGCGGTGAAAGCGCTGGTTCTCCGGATCATCGACGCCCTTTTTCACGTCGGGCGTGCCCATGTGATCGACCACTACGGTCGTCGGGATCGAGGTGAAGAAGCTCTCGTATTCGGGTAGATCCGGCATTTCGAAATAGATCACGATGTGCCATCCGAGCGGCGCGACACGGCTGACGATGCGGTTCAACACATCGGGCGGCGTGATGTCGACCAGCCGCTTGAGAAAATTGAAGCGCACGCCGCGCACGCCGGCGTCGTGCATCCACTTCAATTCGTCGTCGCTGACCTCCTCGCCCACAAAGGCGACACCCTTGGCCCTGCCGTTCGCCGCCTGCAGCGCATCGACCATGGCGCTGTTGTCCTTGGAGTGACACGACGCCTGCACGATGACGTTCTTGTCGAAACCCAGGAAATCGCGCAGCGCGAACAGCTTCTCCTTCGGCGCGTCGCACGGCGTGTACTTGCGCTCGGGCGCATAGGGAAACGTCGCTTCCGGCCCGAACACGTGGCAATGCGCGTCGACCGCGCCGGCCGGCGGCTTGTAGCGCGGCTTCGACGGATTGGGATGAAACGGGATGTAACCGGGACTCATCGGCACGGGGCGGGACTCCATTCGGACAGTCGTGGCGAGGCAGTATAGACGCCGGAGGCTTTGGGCAAGCCTGTCCGCGAATTCGCCATTGCGAGGACCAAAGCGACGAAGCAATCCACCGTCGCGGACGTTTACTTTGTAACGATGCCCATCTCGCCAGGCGGGAGACAGAAATAAGGTGGCTCGAGCTGGTAGCCGAATTGTTTCATCACCGCCGCGGCATCTGCGCCTAGCAGTTGTGAAAGCTTGCCGGACGCCGAGAA
>JASHXZ010000761.1 GCA_030043285.1 Xanthobacteraceae bacterium
GCAGACCAACGCCATGCTGCGGCGAAGAAGCCGCGGCGTCGCCCGCTTTTCCCAGCACATGCTCGGCCACGCCATGGACTTTTACATCCCGGGCGTACCGCTCGAACAGTTGCGCGAGATCGGGCTTCGCCTGCAGCGCGGCGGCGTCGGCTTTTATCCGACCTCCGGCTCGCCGTTCGTGCACATGGATACCGGCGGCGTGCGCATGTGGCCGCGCATGTCGCGCAACGAGTTGCTGCGCGTGTTCCCCAACGGCCGCACCGCCTACGTCCCGAACGACGGCCGGCCGCTGCCCGGCTATGAGCTGGCGCTCGCCGATATCAAAAAGCGCGGCCAAAATATTTCGCCCGTCGTGCTCGCCGACGCTACGCAGAGCGACGTCAACCCGCTCGCCAAACTCCTTGGTTTCGTGAACCCGGCGCAGCAGCAGCCGGAGCCGGACGATGACGCTGAGGTCGAAACCGCCTCGATCAGCGCGCCGGCGGGTGCGCTCCCCCATTATTTCCCGTCTAGTTCCGACCCAGATTTCCCGTCCAGCTCCGGCCCAGCGCAGACCGCGGCGCCGGTGCAGAAGGTTGCCGCGGCTGTGCTGGCTCCGCCGCCGGCCGCACCCGCTCCGCCAGCGGCTACGCAGGTCGAGGTCGACAAAGCCGCGAACCCGCTCCTCGCTGCGCTCGAGCGCGAAGCCGCACGCAAGCGCGAAACGGTCGGCCTATATGCGGCCGTTCCGGCTCCGGCCCCCGCCCGCGCCCCTGCCTCAACCGCCAACACCGCTGCCCAACAACCGGCGACTTATCAGCTTGCTTCGTTTGAGCAGAGGCCGATCGACCAAACGCCGCAACGCCTCGCCGCGCTGACGCCGAACGAGGTGATCGCGGCACGCGGCTATTGGGCTGGCCTACCCGACGGCGAGGCGGCGGCCCAACCAACGCAGCAACAGAAAAACCCACCGCGCGCCGGTGTGCCGACCGCCGCGCGCAAGGACATCGCCGCGCCAGCCGCATCCAGCTCGAGCGCCGCTCGCGGCGTCGCGGCAGCCGACACGCCATGGGCCAATGCGCACGAGGACCGCGTGCCGCCCGACCTTGCGCTCGCCTACGCGGCGCAGCCCGAGCAGGATAATGCCGGCGCACCCTTCCCCGCCGTAACGCGCACTTCCGTGATATCGCGCGGCGCAACCGCACCGGCCGTGCAGGTCGCGCGTCTGCCGGCGCCGCCGCCTGGCACCACGATCGCGGTCAAGCGCACCGCCATGCAGGCCGTCTCCACCATTTTGACCGCACCGTCGCATCCGGCCGCTGCCGAAACGCGCGGCGCCCGCTTCGACAATCCGTGGCTGCGCGCCGTCGTGCTGTCGCCGAGCGTGCGCCGCTATCTCATCACGCTCGTGCTCGGCGACCCCGACTACCGCGCGCTCGCCGCGTTGATGGAGAAGCCGGCGAGCTCCGTCATGGTGACCTTCGCGGCCGAGCCCAATCCCGGCCTCACCGCTGACCGCTTCTCCGGCAGCGCCGTGGTCTTCGTCTCGACCGTGACTTACGGAACGCACACTGCGTCGCTGCAGTAACAAACAACCTTGCCTGAAAAGAATTAGCGCGCCTGTTGGCCGCGCAGGCGCGGGCGGCCGATGCCGAGCGGCTTGGCGTCGAGCAGCACGATCGCGAGCCGCGCCGGCTCGCTGCTGCGATTGACCCAGGCATGGTTGGTGCCGCGCTGGACCATGATGTCGCCGGCGCGGAGCTTTACGGTGGAATCGTCCATGTCCATGTCGATCTCGCCGGACAGCACGGCGATATAGTCGAGAGTCTCGGTGCGGTGCATTTCGGAGGCGATGCCGGGGGCGAATTCCATGACGATGAAACGCGATCCGTTCTCCGGCGGCGCCGTTCCGAGAATGCGCGCGCCCATGTCCTCGACGTCGCCGCCGATCGCGATATCGACCGGCATTTGGTCGGAGCACCACATCAAGGTCGAGGCCACACCCTCGCGCGGCAGCTTGGCGTTGGTCGCCGGATCGTCGCTGATGACCTTGGCGACGTTTTTATCGCCGTGGCCGGTTACGACGCGGCGGATCGGTTTGTGGGCCATGGGCTGCTCCTTCGTTGTTCGTTTCTTTGTTCTCCTCATCCTGAGGCGCGAGCGAAGCGAGCCTCGAAGGATGCAGGCCGAGGCGCTGGGGGCCTCGCCCTTCGAGGCTCGGCGCTTCGCGCCGAGCGCCTCAGGGTGGGGAATTAGGCTGTTGTGTTTCGCGGCGACGGTGCGCGCTTGAGGTCGATGAACTCGATGACGTTGCCGTCGGGATCGCGGATATAGGCGCTGCGGCCGACGAACACGCCGGACTCGCGATTCTCTTCCTTGAAAATTTCGACGCCTTTGCTCGGCAAAAGCTTCAGCGTCGCGTCGTAAACCTGCGGCGTCACGCGGAACGCCGAGTGGATCTCATGGCGATTGGCGGCGTTGAGCGTGATCGGATTTTCCGAGTAGGTGAGATTGAAGAAGTCGCCGCCGGCGCGCAGGAACACGATGCGCTCGGTACGGCCGACTTTCTCGAAGCCGAGCAGGTCGGTGTAGAATTTTTCCGCGCGGTCGAGGTTTTTGACCGGAATGGTGAAATGCAGAACGCCTTCCGTCTTGATCATGCCCGTCCCTTGCACACGCGCGCCAAAACCCGCCGACAACGCAGCGGCGCGGACCGTAGCACGTTTGGTACAGAACGGCCTACGAGCCGGCCGGGGCGTTCACCGCGGCGCTCGGCCAGTCGCGCCAGGCGCGCCGGCGCGGCAGGTTGGGCGGGCGCCGTTCGGCCCTGCGGCCTTTGAGATAGTCGAACCAGTTTTCGTAGATCGCGATCGCGGTGGCGCGCCATGAAGCAGCGATACCGGTTTCGAGCGCCCGCTTCGGAAAAGCGCGGATCAGGTCGCCACGTCGGTCGGCGAGCGCACGCTTGCGGAATGTATCGGCGAGCGCGGCGGCATCGCGATCGAAATAGCCTTGCGGTGCTGCCGGATAATGCCTGCGCTCGCCCTGCAGAAAGCGGCCGATATCGCGCCGATATTCGCGCAGCAGCGTGTCCGGCTCGTATTCGGGATGGCCCTGCAGGAACAGATGCAGGCTTTGGTCCTGCCTGGCGAACATGTCGACGCCGGCTTCGGCCGAGCGGGTGAGAATGCGATAGCCGCAGGCTTTCAGCGCGGCCTCCGGCAAATCGTTGCAGCGCGAGTGCGGCATAGTGAGCGGCAGCGGTGCGCCGCGCAGCATCGGATGCGACGAAACCGGCCGGCACGCGAACAAGCCGGAAAGCTTTTGTTTGAACGCGCGGCGCTCGATGCCGTCGGATTGCAGCACTGCCGCGTGAGCGGCGAGGCACGACCAAATGGTCGACGCGGTGTTATGGCGTGCCCAATCGATCATCTCTCTCATCGCGCCCCAATACGGCTCGTCCTTGAGGCTATCGGAGCGCGGCTCGGTGCCGGTGACGATGAGGCCGTCGAGGCGGCTGTCCCACAGCGCCACCAGCGGACGATAACGGCCGGCCATGTCGCGGCAGGCCGCCTCGCCGCGCGGCACTTCGGGAATCGCAAACAACAACAGCCGCACTACGGTATTGCGCGCGCTGGCGCGGATCAGATCGACGAATTGCCGCTCGGTCGCTTCCAGCGCGGCGTCCGGCATGTTGTTGATGAGCCCGACGGTGATGCAGTTGGTGGCCTGCACCGCATCGGCCGGGGTCTCGTGCGTGGTATCGAGAAGCAGCGGCATGCGCTTCTACTCAGCGCTCCCTATTCAGCCGCGAGCAGCGACGAAGATCGCTGCGGCTGCGCCGCCGCCAGCGCCTGGTCGAGATCGGCCAAAATGTCGTCGATATGCTCGATGCCGATCGACAACCGGATGGTCTCCGGTGTCACGCCGGCCTTGGCCTGCTCGACCGCCGACATCTGCCGATGCGTGGTCGACGCCGGATGGCAGGCAAGCGATTTGGCATCGCCCAAGTTGACCAGCCGCTTGAACAGCGCGAGCGCATCGTAAAAGCGTTTACC
>JASHXZ010000762.1 GCA_030043285.1 Xanthobacteraceae bacterium
GAGGCAATCGGCGAGTCGGGCCCGCTCGACGGCCGCTCGCTCGCCGGAGTAATCGACCGCTGGCGCGGCCGCGTCACACGGCACCGGCCAAATCCTGTCGACGAGTTGAGATCGGCGAACGTGCCGTCGCCCAGCCTGCAGCCGGCCACTTCGCCTTCGCCTTTGCCTCCGCCGCCAGCCGCGGCACCGGCCGCCGCGCCGGCTCTCGACCCCAATCGCTTCCGGCTGCTCAAGCGGCCGCTGTAAGAAAAAGCCGGCATTGGCAATCTCGAGCGGTCGTTGCCAGACACTCTGCGTCGATAAAACGCGGTTTGGCGGCCGGCACGCGCCGGCGAAGCCTTCGCATTCACCCGCATTGGCAGCGGCCGTGTGCTTGCGCTAAGCAGGCGGATGTCGTCCTCGCGATTTTCTGGTCATGCCGCCGCCAATCCGTGACATCGTCCTCGTCCATAGTTCGGATTTGCACGTCGACCACGATTATACGGCGCGGCTGCATGGCGGCGACGGCACGGCGGGTCTCGCCTGCGTGCTCAATGTTGCGCGGAGCGCGGCCGCCGACGTCGTCATCCTTGCCGGCGACACGTTCGACCATCATCGGCTGCCGCAGGCGCTGATCGCGCGCGCTGCTGCGGTGATCGCCGGCGCCGGCTTACCGGTCGTGATCCTGCCCGGCAATCACGATCCGGCCGTCAGCGATGCGATTTATCGCGGCGCGTCGCTCGGCGCCGTGAGCAACTTGCATGTCATTGGCATCACCCATGATGAAGCCGTGCTCTTTCCAGAACTGTCGCTCGAAATCTGGGGTCGCGCGCACCGCGACTACGACAATATGAGGCCTTTCGAGCGGACACGCCCGCGCTCGACCCGCTGGCAGATTGCGGTGGCGCACGGCCATTACCAGCCGATGTCGAATGGCGACGGCGGTCCGCAGCCATCATGGTTGATCGGCGATTCCGACATCGCCGCAACCGGCGCTGACTACGTCGCGCTCGGTCATTGGAATCGCGCCGCCCGCGTCGGCAACGGCTCGGTGCCGGCGTATTATTCCGGCTCGCCCGAATTCGCCGGCACGATCAACGTCGTGCGCCTGAGCGAAGCGACCGGCGTGACCGTGACGCGGGCGCCGCTCGACATCGCGCGCGAGCAGAGCGAGTAAACGGTCGGCTGCCGGGTGTTACCGCGACGCCGCGGGGAGAAAAGTGCGAGCGGCCCCGCAAGCGGAGCCGCTCTTTGTTTGTTGTTTGCTGCGTCAGGCGCTACGGCTTTGCCGGCGCGGGCGCGGGGGCGGCCGGTGCGGGAGGTGCGGGAGGTGCGGGAGTAAGGGGCGCCGGCGTAAAGCTCCGGTTGCTCGGGCCAGGGGCCGGCTGGGACGCTGCCGGCGGCATGTTGTTGGCAACATTGGTGCCGCCGTGGTTTGGCGAGTTACCGACGCCGAAAGCGAGCGCCACGATGATGCCCAGGAACACAACGCCTGCAACCCAACCCCAGGCCGCATTGCTGCTACGCACGTTGGGATCGTAAACTTCGTCACGCCGCAGTGGATCGTTAGGATCGCGAAAATCGCTCATGATTGCCTCCGTCGCAATAGCCGACGACAACCGAAGCGCCGCGCGGGGCGTTCCGGGAACCGCACGGCATACCGCCCGCGCGCTCTTCGCATGTCACATTGCTATGAGGCGCTTGCTCTATGGGCTTGGCACGTCGTAGGTTTTCTCTGTTTCCGCGGTGTGCGCATTTTCCAGATGATTTTTTCGAAACGGAACGGAACCTGGAACAAATGGACAGGACACAAATGGACAGGACCATGACAAGGATTTTTGCTGCAGTGCGGTTTGATCGCCTGAGCGGCGTTGCGCTGCTGGCGCTCTTTGCTGCAAGCTTGGCGGTCATCGGGGCTGCGGCGGCGCAGTCGCCCGGCGGATCCTGGACGCTGAAGGCGCCACTGTCCGCCCCGCGCGGTGAAGTCGCCGCCGTCGCGCTTGACGGCAAATTGCACGCGCTCGGCGGTTCGGTGAACGGCACCGCGGGTTCGTACCACGACGAATACGATCCGGTGACCAATACCTGGCGCGCGCGGGCGCCGCTGCCGGAAGGCCGCGATCACCTCGCCGTCGCAACCGTCGGCGGCAAGATTTATGCGTTCGGCGGCTTCACTCATTCGGTGCACAAGGGCGCCGGAACTGACGCGTTCGAATACGACCCGGCGACCGATCGTTGGCGCAGCCTGCCGCCGATGCAAGTGGCGCGCGGTTCGGCCGGCGCAGCCGTGGTCGATGGCAAGATTCACGTCATCGGAGGCCGCGGTCCCGACGCCGTCGTCGTGGCGGCGCACGAAGTGTTTGATCCGCAGACCGGACGGTGGAGCAAGGCGGCGCCGCTCCCGACCGCACGCGACCATATGGTAGTCGTCGCGGTGGACGGTAAAATTCATGTCATCGGCGGCCGCTTCAAGGGCCCGCTCGAGCGCACCGGCCTGCACGACGTGTACGATCCGGCGACCGACAGCTGGAGTTCGGCCGCGCCGCTGCCGACGCCGCGCAGCGGACTTGCCGGCACTTATTATCACGGCCTCATCCTGGTGCTCGGCGGCGAGCTGCCGCCCGACCACACCTTTGCGGAAAACGAGGGTTACGACCCCAAAACCGGGCGATGGACCACGCTGA
>JASHXZ010000155.1 GCA_030043285.1 Xanthobacteraceae bacterium
CGCTGAGCGGCGGCCAGATCGCGCTGACCGGCAGCAGTGCGACCGCGAATATCACGGTCGGCGGCACCGGCGCGGCTTCGGTCGGCTTCGGCGCGGGCAATACCAATTTCCCGCCGACCGATCTGTTGACGCAGGACCCCTCGCTGAATGGCCAGACGCTCACCGTCAGCGTCGCCGGCGGCACGCCACAGGTGATCACGTTCGGCACCGGCGCCAACCAGGTGGCGACGCTCGCCCAACTGACGACTGCGGTGCAGGGCCTTACCGGCGTCGTCGGCTCGGTCGATGCCACGGGCGACATCAGCCTTACGGCTACCAATTCGACCTCGAGCCTCGTCGTCGGTGGCACCGCCAATGCCGCCGATTTCGGCATCACCAATACCCAGGCGCTCGCCACCAACGGCGCGGTGATCGGCAACGACCTCACCACGTTCAACGGCGAGTCGATCGACGGTGGCTCGATCACCGCTTACGACAGCCAGGGCAATCCGGTGAACGTCGACTTCCGCTGGGCCAAGGTCTCAAGCGCCTCGGACGGCGGCACTGACGCCTGGCAGCTATTTTATCAGACCAACAGCAGTGCGACCGGCACGCAGGTCGCCTGGCAGAACACCGGGCAGACCTTCACCTTCAACTCCTCGGGCGAAATGAGCCCGCCGATCTCCGGCGTCACCCTGCAAAACCTGACGGTCAACGGCGATTCGATCGGCAACGTTGCGCTCCAGTTCGGCAGCAATGGGCTGACGCAGTTCGCCACGTCAACGTCAACCACGTCGGCACAGGTCAGCCAATTGCAGCAGAACGGCTTTGCCGCCGGGCAATTGCAATCGGTCTCGGTCGACAGCCAGAACCGCGTGGTCGGCACCTTCACCAACGGCCAGACCATCCCGCTGGCGGAGATCACGTTGGCAACCTTCAACGGCGAGAACTCGCTGCAGGCGCTCAACGGCGGCGCTTACGCGGCTACCTCCGACTCCGGGCCGGCGATCTTGGACGCCACCGGCAGTATCGAGGGCAGCTCGCTGGAAAGCTCGAACGTCGACATCGCCACGCAATTCAGCCAGCTCATCGTGGCGCAGCAGGCGTACTCCGCCAATGCCCGTATCATGTCGACCGCCGACCAGATGATTCAAAGTCTTTTGCAAGTGATCCAGTGAGCGCGACGCAGAGCGTCGCGCCGCGGGCTTGAGCCGGGTGGACGGCTAGAGCAATGGGACTGTCCCAGGCGTTATCGGCCGCTTTGGCCGGCGTGAACACCACCCAGCAGTCGCTGTCGGTGATCGCCGGCAACGTCGCCAACGCCAATACGCCGGGTTACGTCGAAGAGACCAGCACGCAGGTCGAGGTGGCGTCCGGCGGCAATGCCGGCACTAGCGTCGACAACACCGGGATCAATCGCGATCTCAATACGCTGTTGCAAGGCCAGCTGTGGCAGGAAACCTCGGGCGCCTCCTACGCCGACCAGGCCTCCGACCTGTACCAGCAACTGCAGCAGATCTACGGTACGCCCGGCTCGTCCAGTTCGTTCGACGCGATCTACAACAATTTCACCAGCGCACTGCAGGCGCTGTCGAGCAATCCGAGCTCGACGTCGGGGCAGAGTGCGGTGATCGGCGCCGCCCAGACGCTGACGCAAAACCTCAATTCGATGACCGGCTCGATACAGCAGCTGCGCACGCAGGCCGAGCAGGGCATCGCCAGCGACGTGCAGAGCGCCAATGGGCTCATTACCCAGATTGCCCAGATCAATCAGCAACTCCAGGCCTCCAGCGCGGCCGACAGCACCACAGCGACGCTCGAGGATCAACGCGATCAGGACGTGACGCAGCTGGCCCAGTTGATGAACGTCAACGTGGTGCAAAACTCGGGCAATCAGATATCGCTCTTTACCGGGACCGGCCAGCAGCTGGTGTCGGGCAGCCAGGCGTCGCAGCTTTCCTTCGACAATGCGGGTACGCTGACGGCGACGTCGCTATGGAGCGCCAATCCGAGCCAGGATGGCGTCGGCACCATCACCCTGACCTCGCCCGGCGGCGCCACCACCGACCTCATCGCCAGCAACGCCATCCAGTCCGGCCAGATCGCCGCGTACTTGCAGATGCGCGACACGATCCTGCCGCAGGCGCAAAACCAGCTCGACGAACTGGCCAACCAGATGGCGCAGTCGCTGTCCAACGTGACGACGAGCGGCACCGCCGTCACCGCCGGCGCGCAGTCCGGCTACAGCGTCGACGTCGGCAGCGTGCTGCCCGGCAACTCGCTGCAGCTGACCTACACCGATTCTTCGAACGTGCAGCACACCATCACGGTCGTGTCGCTGGGTCAGGGCGGTTCGCTGCCGCTGCAGACCTCGCCGGCCAATCCTAACAATCAGATCATCGGGGTCGATTTTTCCGGCGGCGTGAGTTCCGTGGCCGCCCAGCTCAACGCCGCGTTCGGCGGCAACCTGCAATTCTCCAATCCCTCCGGCACCACCTTGCAGGTGCTCAACGCCGGCGGCACCACCAACGTGGTCAATGCGCTGTCGGCGACGTCGACGGTGACATCGCTCACCAGCGGCGGCGCGCAGCTGCCGTTGTTCACCGACAACGGCCAGCCGATCACCGGCGCGCTCACTGCGGCCGGCTCGCAGACCACCGGCCTTGCCGGCAGCATCGCCGTCAATTCGGCGCTGGTCGCCACGCCCTCGGGACTGGTCACCTATGCGGCCAATACCGCCGCCGGCGATCCGACCCGGCCGAACTTCATCCTCAACCAGATGACCAATGCCGCGCTGACGTTTTCGCCGACCACCGGCATCGGCAGCGCGCAGTCGCCGTATAGCGGCACGCTCACCGACTACATGAGCCAGATCGTCAGTCAGCAGAGCCAGGCGGCCAATGCGGCGACCAGTCTGCAGCAGGGACAGGATACGGTGTTGAGCGCGCTGCAGCAGCGCTTCAATACGCAGTCCGGGGTCAATATCGACACCGAAATGTCGAATCTGATCGCGCTGCAAAATGCCTACGGCGCCAACGCGCGGGTGATGAGCACGGTCGATCAGTTGATGTCGACGCTGTTGCAAGTGGTGCAGTGATGAGCATTACCGGGCCGGGATCGATCACCGCCGCAAATTTGTCGGCGCAGACTGCCATGTTCAATCAGCTGACGACGCTGTCCGAGCAGCTCGGCACCGGCGACGCCGCGCAAACCTTTTCCGGGCTCGGCTCGCAGGCCGCGCTTGCGCTCGAGCTCGGCGTGCAGCTTTCCGCGATCAACGGCTACACGAACACGGCGAATGCGGTCTCTACGACGCTCGGCGTGGCGCAGTCGGTGCTCACCCAGATCGGCGATGTCGGCACCGACGTGGGCCAATCGATCAGCGAGCAGGGGTCGTTCACGCTCGACGGCAACGGTCAGACATCGACGCAGCAGACTGCGGCGAGCGATTTCGACCAGCTCTTGTCGCTGCTCAACACCCAGGTCGGCACCAATTATCTGTTTTCGGGCAGTGCCGTGAACCAGCCCGCGACGGCCTCGACCGATGCCATCCTCAACGGCACCGGCACCCAGGACGGCCTCACCCAGATCATCGCCCAGCGCCAACAGGCCGATCTCGGCGCCAACGGAATGGGCCGGCTGAGCGTCGACCTCACCAACTCGACGGTGTCGGTGAGCCAGGACGGCTCGCCGTTCGGCTTCGTGCTGGCCGGCGTCAATTCGAGCCTGACCGGCGCCACGACGAGCGGTCCGAGCGGGTCGCCGCCCTCGCTCTCGGTGGACCTCGCATCCAACCCCAATGTCGGGGATTCCATCCAGTTTCAGCTCACGCTACCGGATGGATCGAGCCAAACCATCACGCTGCAGGCGACGAATGCGTCACCGCCCGGCGCGAACCAGTTCACCATTGGCACCAATGCCACGGCGACCGCGGGCAATCTGCAGACCGCGCTTACCACCGCCATCGGCAATCTCGCCCAGACCGCGTTGCCGGCCGCCTCGGCGATCGAAGCCGCGCAGAATTTCTTCACCGGCAATCCGCCGCAGCGCGTTGCCGGGCCGCCCTACGACACCGCGACGTCGCTGGTGAACGGCACCGCGGCGAATACGGTGTTCTGGTACACCGGCGAGGACAGCAGCACGCCACGCCAAACCCAGACCGCCCAGGTCGGACCGTCGATGACCGTCGATTATGGCATGCAGGCCAACGAGCCGGCGTTCACGTCGCTGCTTGCCAATATCGGCGCGCTTGCGGCGAGCAGCTTTTCGGCGTCCGATTCGAACGCGCAGGCGGCCTATCAGGCGCTCTCGCAGAGCGTCGAGCAGAATCTCAACGGCCAATCGGGCACGCAGTCGGTCGCCGACGTCGAGGCGGATCTCGCCAACGCGCAGAACACCATCCAGAACGCCACCGCGCTCAACACCCAGACCCAGAGCACGCTGCAAGACATGCTGCAGGGCATCGAGGGCGTCAATCAGAACCAGATCGGCGAGCAGATTTTGACGCTGCAGAACAGCCTGTCGGCGTCGATGTCGGTGACGGCGCGGCTCGCGCAGCTGAGCCTGGTCAATTTCCTGGCGCCGGTGTC
>JASHXZ010000763.1 GCA_030043285.1 Xanthobacteraceae bacterium
TTCTCGGCGTAATAGCGCCAGTCCCACGGCGCCAGCTTGAAATTGCCGCCGCTCTCCTGAATGAGCGCTTGCAGGTCGTCGCGGTCGGCCAGCGCCTTGTGCCGCGCGCGGGTCCACACCGTATCGAGTAAGTCGCTCACCGCTTCGGGGGTCTTCGCCATGGCGTCGTCAAGCCGGTAATGGGCGAAATCCGCAAAGCCGAGCAGGCGGGCGCGCTCGGCGCGCAACCGCACCATCTCGGTGATGATCGCCTTGTTGTCGGTGGGGCCGCCATTGTCGCCGCGCTTGATGAAGGCACCGAACGCTTTCTCGCGCAGATCGCGGCGGTCGGAAAATTGCAAAAACGATTCGACGCTCGAGCGCGATAGAGTGACCGCGTAGCCGCCGCGGCCACGCTCCTTGGCGTCGGCTTGCATTGCGTCGCGCATAAAATCGGGAAGGCCGGCGAGCTCCGCTTCGCTGTGCAGCGAAAGCACGAAGGCCTGTTCGTCGGCCAGCACGTTCTGGCTGAAGGACGTGCCCAATGCGGCGAGACGCTCGATGATTTCCGCCAAGCGCTTCTTGGCGGCCCCATCGAGCCCGGCGCCGGCGCGGCGGAAGATGATGTGATAGCGCTTGAGCACGCGCTTTTGTTCGGCCGATAAGCTGAGCGTGTCGGCGGCTTGGGCGAGCGCATCGATGCGGCGGAATAGCGCCGCGTCGGTGTGGATGGCGTTGAAATGCCGCGCGATCTGCGGGGCGATGTCGCGCTCGATCTCCAGCAGGGCGTCGTTGCTGTGGGCGCCGACCAGGACGTGAAAGATGTTGCCGACGCGGGTCAGCGCGCGGCCGCTCCGCTCCATGGCGGCGATGGTGTTGTCGAAGCTTGGCACCGCCGGATCGGCCGCAATGGCGGCGATCTCGGCCTCATGCTCAGCGAGCGCATCCGCGTAGGCGGTGCGGAAATGTTCCGGGCTGATACGGTCGAACGGCGGCACGCCGTCCGGCGTGTTCCAATCGGCCAAGAGGGGATTGAAGAGGGGATTGGAGAGGGGATTTTGGGGCGTTTCGGTCCGGGTCATGGCAGGGTCTTAGCAAATACGGCGGGGGCCGTGATATATGTGATGCAGCCAAGAGCCTCCACCCTATGGAGGAAGGAGAAGCCCAAAAATGCCCCGCCACGCCCATTACGTGCCGCACGGCGTCATTCCAGCCGTCATCCTGCCGTTCACGGACGATCTTGCCATCGACGAAAAGGGTTTTCGCAAGCACTTGCAGGACGTGGCCGGGGTGCGGGGGCTGTCGGCGCTGACCGTCAATGCGCACTCGACCGAGGTCGCCTCCTGCAGCTTCGATGAGCAGCGCCGCGTGCTCGATATCGCGCAGGACGAGATCGGCGGCCGACTGCCGATCGTCAACGGCATCTGGGCCGACGGCAGCTTGGAGGCCGCGCGCATCGCCCGCATGGCCGAGCAGGGCGGCGCATCGGCGCTGCTGGTGTTTCCGCCGGCGCCGTTCACGTTGGGCCAATCGCCCGCCATGGCGGTCGAGCATTTTCGGCGCATCGCCGACGCATCGAGCCTGCCGCTGATCGTTTTCCAGTATCCGCTGGCCACCGGCCAGGGCTACCCGCGCGACACGCTCATGAGGATGTGCGACGAGGTGCCGACCATCCGCGCCATCAAGGACTGGGCGGGCAACGTGGCGCAGCACGAGATGCACGTCCGCGAGCTGCAAAGCCGCAAAGCCGCCGTCAACGTGCTCTCGACCCACAGCGCCTGGCTCTTGAGCTCGCTGGTGCTCGGCTGCAACGGACTCCTCTCCGGCTCGGGCAGCGTGATCGCCGATCTGCAGTCGGCGCTGTTCGAGGCGGTGCAGAACAACGACCTCGCCGAGGCGCGCCGGCTCAACGATCGCATCTATCCGCTCGCCCGCGTGTTCTATGCCGACCCGTGGGCCGACATGCACAACCGCATGAAGGAGGCGCTGGTGCTGCTCGGCCGGCTGCCGCGCGCAGTGGTGCGGCCGCCGCTGGTCAAGCTCGGCCGTGCCGAGGTCGATCGCATCCGCGCCGCCCTGGTGGAGGCCGGCCTGCTGTCGCAAAAAGCCGCACGCGATGCGGCGTAATCGCCTCCTCGCCCAGGAGGTGAGGGCGGCCGCGCAGCTTGCATCTGTCGTGATTTCCGACTAACTGCCCGGTCATGAACGAAGCTCGTCCGCAGCGGCCCCGCCGCATCGTCTGGCAGAATGTGCTGACCGTGGTCAGCGCCGCCATCCTGATCAGCGCCGAAGTGTTCGGCGCCGCGTTCGCCGGCAGCTGGGCGATCGCCAACCTGATCGGCCTCGGCACGCTGGGCGCTCGCATTCTCGACCTGCTGTTCATGCTCTGCGGCGTCGCCGTGATGGTGCAGTTTTTGCGCGCCGCCAATCGCGTCGAGCCCTTCACCGCCGAGTGACAAGCGCGCGCGTCGTCGCCGCGTGCCAAAAAATTCCCGCTGTTACGTTTTGTTAAGATCAAAACGCTTGCGAGTTCCCGCGAAATCGCTTATTTGCAGATTGCCCAATTTCGCACGTGCCTGTGGCCGTGTGTCGGTCGGTGGGCATCCGGACAAGAGGCCGGACAGCCGCCTAAGGAAGAGACTGCTACTTCCTTGCACCCGCGACCGGCAGCCGGAGGCGAAAGCGGCATAGCCCGCTCTCCACGGGCGACGCGGCTTAAAGCAACGACGGAAGGGCTTTTTTGGTTACTGCCGGCGCGAATGCCGGGGACACCGAAAGGGCTTGTCCTTCTTTGCCAGCAGTGCGGAACGGGATCTCCCTCATCCGGACCAAGGCAGCACAATTGCGGCGCAACTGGCTTCGCATCATGCGGAACCGCGCGTGTCGCAGGAGGTTCACCTCGGCGGCTACGCCGTCGGCCGGATAGGGAGCTGGGTCCAATGACCACGCGCATCCGCGAGTTTCTGAAGAATCGCCCGCAGGACGGACCGTGCCTCGTCGTTGATCGCGACGTGGTGCGCGACAATTATCTGAGCTTCGCCCGGGCGCTGCCCGACAGCAAAGTGTACTACGCCGTGAAGGCCAATCCGGCGCCGGAGATCCTGCGGCTGCTGGCCGAGCTTGGTTGCTGTTTCGACGTCGCCTCGATCAGCGAGACGGAGGCCGCGCTGGCCGCCGGCGCGACGCCGGACCGCATTTCCTACGGCAACACCATCAAGAAAGAGTCTGAGATCGCCGCAGCCGCCAAGCTTGGCGTCACGCTGTTCGCGATCGACTGCGAGGCCGAGGTCGAGAAGGTCGCTCGCGCCGCTCCCGGCAGCCGGGTGATTTGCCGCATCCATTGCGACGGCTCCGGCTCGGAATGGCCGCTGTCGCGCAAGTTCGGCTGCGAGCCGGCTTACGCCACGGATATTCTGGAGCTGGCGCACAAGCGCGGCCTGACGGCTTACGGCATCTCCTTCCACGTCGGCTCGCAGCAGCACAACATCCAGGCCTGGGACCGCGCGCTCGCCTCGACGGCGTCGGTGTTCCGCGCCTGTGCCGAGCGCGGCATCGCGCTCGCCATGGTCAATCTCGGCGGCGGTTTTCCGGCGCGCTACGTGCGCAAGACGCCGAAGCTCGAATCCTACGGCAAGGCGATTTTTCGCTCGCTGCGCAAGCATTTCGGTAAC
>JASHXZ010000764.1 GCA_030043285.1 Xanthobacteraceae bacterium
CCGCGCCAATCTTGAACATCTCAGCGCCGAATTCGGCGTGCCGTTCGTGCGCGGTCCCGATGAATTGAAGGATTTGCCGGGCTATTTCGGAAAGCGAGGCCGGGGCCACGATCTGTCCCGGCACGACATGCGAATTTTTGCCGAGATTGTCGATGCTTCCGCGCTCAGTGTCGACGCTATCGTCGCGCGGGCGGCCGCGATGCGGGCAGCCGGCGCCGACGTGATCGATCTCGGCTGCCTCCCGGACACGCCTTTTCCGCACCTGCACGAAGCGGTGCAGGCGTTGCGGTCGAACGGCCACACCGTCAGCGTCGATTCGGCCGACACCGAGGAACTGCGCCGCGGCGCGGCGGCGGGGGCGCAATTCCTGCTGAGCCTGACGGAGAGTACGCTCAACTTGGCGAGCGAAACCGGAGCGACGCCGATCCTCATTCCAACACCGCACGGCGACCTGTCCTCGTTATTGCGGGCGGCGGAGGCCGCAGACAAACAGGGCATTGCCGCCATACTCGATCCGATTCTCGATCCCATTCACTTCGGTTTCATGGCAGCGCTTGGCCGCTACGCGGAGCTGCGCCGGCGCTTGCCGGCAGCCGAAATCCTGATGGGGACTGGAAACCTCACAGAGCTGACTGACGCGGATTCCGGCGGCGTGACGACGACGCTGCTCGGCATATGTTCCGAACTCTTCATTCGCAACTTGCTCGTTGTCCAAGTGAGCCCGCACACGCGGCGGACGATCCAGGAACATGACGCGGCGCGGCGAATGATGTTCGCTGCCCGTCAGGATGAGAGCCTGCCCAAGGACTACAGCAGCGCGTTACTTTCGCTGCACGACCGCAAGCCGTTTCCCAACGCCCCGAGCGAGATCGCCGAGCTTGCTGCCGAAGTGAAAGACGCCAACTTTCGCATCGACATCGCTGAGGACGGCATCCACGTCTACAATCGCGACGGCCACCATGTCGCGCAGGATGCCATGTCGTTATTTACCAGGCTCGGCGTGGAAAAGGACGGCGCGCACGCCTTCTATCTCGGCAGCGAACTCATGAAGGCTGAGATCGCCTGGCGGCTCGGCAAGCGTTACGCCCAGGATTCCCCGCTCGATTGGGAATGTGCCGCCGACCGCTCGGCGGAAGACCTGACGCGCCTGGCCGAGGCCGGCCACACCCTGCGCGCTGCCAAGAGATGATTGCATGCCGATGATCCGGGAAACGATCGTCTCCACGGCGGACGACGCCGGACGCGTTCATCTGGCGCCGCTGGGCATTATCGCCGATGACGGCGGCTGGATCATTGCCCCATTTCATCCTTCGACGACGCTCGCCAATCTGCGAACCGTGCCATTCGCAGCCGCCAATTTTACCGACGATGTCCGTATCTTCGCCGGCTGCCTCACCGGGCGCAGCCAATGGTCCACCGTACCGTGCGCCGAGATTCCGGTTCCGCGTCTTGCGGATACTCTGGCGCACGCGGAATTGGCTGTCACTCACATTACCGAGGACGAGCTGAGACCACGATTTCACTGCCGGGTTTTGCGCACCGTTGCACACGCGCCCTTTAGGGGCTTCAACCGCGGGCAAGCAGCCGTAATCGAAGCGGCGATCCTCGTCAGTCGGCTCAGAATGCTGCCGCGCGATAAGGTCGAGCGCGAGATGGCCTATCTGCAAGCCGCTGTCACAAAGACCGCCTCCCCCGCGGAGGAGGAGGCGTGGCGTTGGCTAAAACAGGCCGTCGTAGAATTCTACAACTCGCCTTCTTCCGAACCATCATCGGCGGGCAGATAACCGTTGATCTCGAGCCCGATGCAAATCTCGACCAGTACAGGCGTCGTCCAAGCCATAGGAGTCCTCCGTCGTGCGAGGCCTCTTGAAGGGGCCATGCAACCGAAATGATATGCCCGAGGACCGGCGGCCGGCAAGCCTTTAGTTTGCGTATTTCGCATGGCGGATGCGAATAGTGCCCACCGAGCAAGCGAGCCGGAAGGTGGGCAGCCTTTTGGCAGCCTTTACGGTTCGGTTGAGCAATTTGAGATCGCAGGCGAGAATAGGCTGAGACAAGATGCGGCAACCGCTGCTGCGACGTAGTCTCACGGGCGAATGTGCCGAGCGTACCGCCGGCAGCGTCGCCCACAGGGGAGGAGCGATCATGAGCGCCCAATCTGCCTCAGGCGTGTTGAGGCCGGTTCGGAGCATGCTTTGGCGCCATCGTTCGCTCCGCTTTCAGCTCTTGCTGGCCTTCGCCCTCATCGACCTTGTGGCGGTGCTTGTCGCCGGCAGTCTGGCGATCTTGCGGGCGCGCACGCAGATCCGGGTCGAGATCGCAGCATCGATGCGGCTTGCCGAGCTTCTCGTCGGCGACGCTGCTAATTTTGTTCACCGACAACTCCCCGCCGAGCAATTCCTCACGGCCCTGCCGAAGCAACTGCAGTCGCTGCGGCACGTCCGGATCGAGGTGAAAAACGACTCCGGCGTCGCGGTCGCGCCGCTGCCCAATGGAGATGGCGAGGACTCGGCCCTCGCCCCGGCCTGGTTCACCAAGCTTGTTGCGCCGCCCGTCCAGTTGCACGTGGTGCCGGTGATGGCCGCCGGTCGAAAGGTCGGACAGGTCGAGATTATCGGCGAACCGGCCGACGAAATTGCCGAAATCTGGCAGAACC